>MHYI01000001.1 GCA_001828295.1 Planctomycetes bacterium RBG_16_41_13
CCATTTGCAACGAGTGGAAGTGTAATGGTAGACTGAATCGATATTAGTTTTGTTTTTGTCGGTGTGTCGGCCGGTACATTATTTTCTATAATCTGTTCAATATCTTTTATGGAAACTCCCTTACCTGAAGTGGCTGAAGATATCTGAAAGACATTATGAATTGCTTGATTGATAAAATGGCTGTCCATAGCATAATTCTGTAAAATATACAACTTTGGCTTTGCCTCAGCGAAGACAAAAATGAGCAGTACGGTATAATCAAATAATTGAGACATTTTGACCTTTACGGCCGTTATGATGTCACGAATTTCTATGTGAGAACAGATATTGGTGTTTATTGTTTGCGGGAGGTTTAACTCAATGCCCTTTTTGTTTGCCAATGAACTTTTGCTTATCCTGCGGGATTTCTCTTTTGTTTTTATGTCCTTCTCTTTAATCAGGGAAAGCAGTTCCGAGGTCTTTTGAAGAAATTCCCATTCGCAGAGGGCATTTTTAATAATTTGTTTCACGAGATCGATGTTATGGATCGGTGTGATGACGTATGCATAAATACCCCACTTGATAGATTCCTTACCCAGAGACATTTCGTTTTGATGAATCAGGAGTAGTATGCGGGTATTGGGGGAAACAGTCTTGATGAAAGAGACGTATTGTATGATCTTTTGTCTTGAAAACGCACTGTTCAAAATAAAAATGGCGGGTTGATTTTTCTTTACGACGGGCTTTAGTTGTGTATTTTTTTTGAGGGATTTAATGTGACAGGATGGCAATACAAATTTCTTGAGCTTAGACAGGTCGTGCTGTGCGCTATCGCTAATGAGGAATAGGGGTTTCATAAAAGCTTTACTTCCATCTTTTTAGTGGCTTAAAATATTAAACCTTTTTCCACGAGGACTTAGTCCTGCTTCTGTCTCCCCATCTCCGATGGAGAATTAGCACAATAATTAAACAATCATCCTGAGTTTTCCTTTACGCGGTTATATTTTAGGAAATAAAGAATTTCAAAGTTCCGTCCGCTCACTTCTCTAAAGCCTTTATATTTGTGTATAAAAATTATACAAATTCCCGTTAGAATGTCCATAACATTTTTTGTGGGTACTATTTCAATGTTCAGGAATTTCAAAGTTTGTATCATAGCATACCAGACAACCCCCTGAATCCCCCTTTTCTAAGGGGGACTTGAGGAAATCCCCCTTAATAAAGGGGGTGAGGGGGTTGTTTTTAAGCGGCATTTGCCGTGTATCTTAAAAGTCGCTGCCAAAGGCAGCCTAGTTTAAAATGAGCGGATTTTATAAAATCTCCGGTTTCGATTCTTTTCGTGACCAGGCATTGCATTACTGGGCTAATATTTCGAAACGTTCATTTCTTCCATCTTCCCCGTAACCATAAACACAATCCTTTCAGCAATATTGGTTACCCTGTCCGCAATTCGTTCGAGATTGTGGGAAACCCACGTAAGGTAAGTAGCCTGATGAATTATTTTTGGATTTTGTATCATAAGGATGAGAAGTTCCCTGTAAACTTGATCGTGAAGGGCATCTACCGTGTCGTCTTCATTACAAATAAGTCTTGCCGCTTCTACATCCCTGTTTACGAACGCCTTGAGGCATTTATCGAGCATGGATAGTCCTATATCTGACATTCTGGGAATATCAATGAGGGGTTTTACCAGAGGTTCATCGCCTATTAATAAGCTTATTTTAGCAATTCCCTCTGCGTGGTCGCCCATACGCTCGAGATCCGTTATTATGCTTAATATAGAAGTCAATACCCTCAGATCAACAGCCATGGGCTGTTGTGTGGCAATGAGGGAAATACACCTCTCTTCGATAGCGAATCGTTTTTTGTTTATAAAAGAATCATTTGTTATGATTGTCTTTGATTCATTTATATCCCTCTTCTGAAGAGATTCTACGGATTTCTTTATGGCATTTGCCACCATACCTGCCATTTCCAGTACCTCATCCTGAAGATTTATTAATGCCTTATGGTATGCTTCTCGTGTCACGACCTCTCCTTATTTTAATATGTAGGGGCTGAAAATCTTCAGCCCCTATCCGTAGCATGGTTTATGGACTTTTTGGACAGCCCCGAACAATAGTTTGAAATTCCTGAACATAAATTTACCCAAACCTGCCGGTAATATAATCCTCCGTTTGTTTTTCTCGGGGATTGGTAAATATTTCGGTTGTGATATTAAACTCCACGAGCGTTCCCAACATAAAGAAACCTGTATAGTCAGATATCCTGGCAGCCTGCTGCATATTGTGTGTGACGATAATAACCGTATAATCTTTCTTTAAATCCACCAGCATATCTTCGATCTTGGCCGTGGCAATGGGGTCAAGGGCAGAACACGGTTCGTCAAGGAGTATAATTTCCGGCTCGGTTGCTATTGCCCTGGCAATACAAATTCGCTGTTGCTGACCGCCGGAAAGATCAAGGGCGCTGGTACGAAGCCTGTCCTTTACTTCGTCCCAGAGTGCGGCTTTTTTCAGCGCCTTTTCGCAAATCTCGTCCAGTACGCTTTTTTTATTGATGCCCTGGACCCTGGGACCGTAAACCACATTTTCGTAAATGGTTTTTGGAAACGGGTTGGGCTTCTGGAAGACCATACCAACCTTTTTCCTGAGTGCTGTAACGTCGATTGCAGGGGCATAGATGTCCTGCCCGTCTATTTTTATATTTCCCTCTATCGTCACGCCTTCTATAAGGTCATTCAGGCGATTCAAACACCTGATTAATGTGGATTTCCCGCATCCGGATGGTCCGATAAACGACGTAACCTTTTTCTTGGAAATATCCAGGGTTATTTCTTTCAGCGCCAGAGTCTTGCCATAGTAAAGAGACAAGTCTGTGATGACAACTATTGGCTCAGGAATTTTTAACCTTTTTATATCGATGTTGTGCTGTACCACTTTCTAAGTTTATTCCTAACCAATATTGCTGTGAGATTCAATATAAGCACGGTAAAGAGTAAAACGAGTGTTGTGGTATACACCATGGGGATGGCTGCCTCTACGTTTGGAGATTGAAATCCAACGTCGTAAATATGAAACCCCAGATGCATAAACTTTCTTTCCAGATGTACAAAAGGGAAGTGGCTATCCAGGGGCAAAGAAGGGGCCAGTTTCACAACGCCCGTAATCATCAGCGGCGCAACTTCTCCCGCAGCCCTTGCCATGGCCAGAATCATGCCGGTAAGCATGCCCGGTGTTGCCTGGGGAAGCACCACCTTCCATAAGGTTTCAAACTTTGTGGCGCCGAGCGCATAAGCGCCCTCCCGTATGGACGTCGGAACGGAAGACAGCCCTTCTTCTGTTGCCACAACGACTACCGGCACCGTCAGGAGCGCCAGCGTGAGGGATGCCCACAGAATACCCCCGGTTCCAAACGTAGGTGATGGCAGGGACTCCGGGAAAAATAGTTTGTCAATACCACCGCCGATGAAATAGATGAAAAAACCGAGACCAAAAACCCCGAAGACGATGGATGGAACACCTGCAAGGTTGCTGACCGATATTCTTACGAACCTGGCAACAATATTATCGCTGGCATATTCTTTGAGATATACTGCCGTTAAAACACCCAGCGGGACGACTGCAATACTCATGATCAGCACCAGCATTACCGTCCCGAAAATAGCCGGGAATATGCCTCCTTCTGTATTGGCTTCCCTCGGTTCGCCTGATACGAACTCCCATAACTTCTCAAAATAAAAACCAATTTTAGCAAAAAATCCCATCTTATTTGGAGCATACACGCGAATAATCTGAAGGACAGGCATTGCTTTTTCCGTTCCGTCAGCAAGCAGCGCTACAATCTCTTTTTCTCTTGCCCTGGTGTAAAGCCCTGTGAGCATATCCTCTTTCTCCCTGTACGACCTTTCAAGGGCGTCAATATGCGCCCTGATAGCTGCCGTCTTTTTTTGGATTCTCTCTGTTGGCTGCTCAAATGTGAGGCGTTTCAACTCAAGACGGTATTTTTCCATATCGTAGTTTATATTGCCAATCTCTTTTTTCTCAATGCGCCGTATCTTTTTAAAAAGCGCACGGCTTGTTCCCAGCAAAACCGTCATTTCTTTTAAGTCTACGGGCTTAATGTCATCCCCCTGTTTCAGCCCCTTTAAAAATCCGTACATATTACCCCACTCGCGTCTTTCAAAAACCAGCGATTCCGTGGGATACTCACAGGATACAATGTTTGCATTGTCTACCCACCTGAAGTCCATGCCATAAACGTCCCTGTTACCTACCTTCAATTTCGTTCGATAAGAATCCTTTTGATGAGGGATAGACTCTCTCTTTGCAATTTCTCCTAAAACTACAGCGCCGTCCTGAAGCGTCATCTTTGCAATCCTGTGGGGCCAGAATACGCCGAGTCCATTTATCATGATGAGCACGATTAATCCGCCGATCATCAGGAGGCAGACCGTCAGCGTGCCCGCAGTCAGCCAGATATAAGGATTGCCTGATTTAAGAAGTTTCTTCATAACTTGCCATACCTTTGTCTCATTGAGTGGCGCACCGTTTCCGCAGCGGTATTAACGATAAAGGTCGTTACGAAAAGGAGCAGGGCTGCCAGAAAAAGCACACGATAAAGCGTACCGCCAAACGGTGCTTCCGGTATTTCAACTGCAATATTTGCCGCGAGCGCCCTGAAGCCGTTAAATAAATTCCAATCCATAATAGGGGTATTGCCCGTTGCCATAAGAACGATCATCGTCTCTCCTACCGCCCTTCCAAAGCCGATCATGACGGCCGAAAAAATTCCCGGACTCGCAGTCGGAAGCACCACCCTGATGGCTGTCTGCCATGGAGTTGCGCCAAGCGCCAGGGATGCCGATACAAGATTGGCGGGAACGTTGCTTATAGCATCCTCGGATATGGTAAAAATAAGCGGTATTATGGCAAATCCCATCGCAAACCCAACGACAACGGCATTTCTCTGGTCGTATTTCAGACCCAGAACGTCCAAAAGCCATTGCCGGTAATCTCCTCCGAAAAAGAACGATTCAAAGATACCGCTGAGTTGAATGGATGCGTATATTGCCCCGATAATAAAGGGTATCAAAAACAAAGCCTCTGCCCCGTGCCTGTATCGGCCTTTTCCAAAGGCCGGCAGAATTTTCCAGATAAGAAGGGCAATGACAATGGAGAGTGTGATAAAAAACGGCATAACGATTATTGCGGGAAATATCCTTTCCATCAACGGAGCCAGCCACAATCCGGCAAGAAATCCGAGGATGACGCTGGGAAGGGCCGCCATGATTTCAATAACGGGCTTTATTGATTTTAAGGTTTTATGGAGAAATTGTGATGTGTAAAGTGCGGCAAAGATTCCGATTGGCACTGCGATGAGCATGGCATAGAGAGTGCCTTTGATCGTGCCAAAAATCAGCGGTACCAGGCTCAACTTGGGTTCAAAGTCATCTGTCCCACCCGTAGATTGCCAGACGAACTCCGGTTTTTCATAACCCTCGTACCATACCGCTCCGA
>MHYI01000002.1:0-10388 GCA_001828295.1 Planctomycetes bacterium RBG_16_41_13
GTCTTTGTCACAAACACACATGTCGCAGCCACAGAAACACATGTCTTTGTCACAAACACACATGTCGCAGCCACAGAAACACTTGTCTTTGTCACAAACACACATGTCGCAGCCACAGAAACACATGACTTTGTCACAAACACATATCACTTTGCAATAAACACGAAAATCAGCATAAAAACAACATTATGAAAATATTTCTTCCTATTTGTATTGCTACCCTGAGTATAGTCGAAGGGTCTGTATGTTTCTCCCAGCAAAACATTTCCTGCAAACACCTCAAACAAATGGATAATGTAAAATGGCTAATGGCTAATGGAAATACATCAACCATTAACCATCAACCATTAACCATTGAACACCCTTCTCTCCTTGCCGATTCCCTCCGCAGCGACACCATCAACATCCTCAAATACACCATCAATCTTCAGATAACCGATTTCTCCGCGCCCGATACCATCTGGGGAAACACACAGGTTCAGTTCACTCCTTTAGTAAATAACATCAGCACACTTTCTTTGGACCTTCTCCGCATGACCATTGATTCCATTTCTCAGAACAATACCCTTCTTACCTATTCATATAACGATACACTGCTCATTGTAAACCTTCCTTCCGTTCATAACATAGGAGATACTTCAGTAGCAACCGTGTATTATCATGGCGACCCCGTAATGGATGCTTCCGGCTGGGGCGGATGGTACAATCAAAGCGGTTATGCTTTCAATCTCGGAGTCGGTTTTGCGGCAGACCCGCACAATTACGGAAGAGTTTGGTTTCCCTGCTTCGATAATTTTGTAGAGCGCAGCAAATACGAGTTCAACATAAAAACCAATGGCGGAAAAATTGCCTACTGCAATGGCGCGCTCACAAAAGACACTACCGATGTAAATGGATTCCGCACCCGCACCTGGAAGCTGAATGAAGAAATTCCCACTTACCTCGCCTGTGTGAACGTAGCCGCTTACACGCACGTGAACCAAACTTTCAACGGAATCAACGGAGCGGTTCCCGTAATGCTCACAGCTCTTCCTGCCGATACCGCAAACATGAAAAACTCTTTCGTCAATCTTGCTGGCGCTTTTGCCGCTTATGAAAATCGTTACGGTTCTTTCTTGTGGAACAAAGTGGGCTACTCGCTCGTTCCCTTTTCTTCCGGAGCCATGGAACACGCCACCAACATTGCTTATCCGCGCATTGCTGCGCTCGGAAATCTCACGTATCAGGACATCATGGCGCACGAGTTTTCTCATCACTGGTGGGGCGACCTCGCCACCTGCGATAAGCAAGAAGATATGTGGATTAACGAAGGCATGGCGGTGTTTTCAGAATACATTTTTGAAGAATGGGTGAACGGAATAACCGCTTACAAAAATCAAGTCCGCGCCAATCACGATGATATGGTTCATTACGTGCACATTCGCGAAGGTGGATACAGAGCAATTTCAGGAATACCCGGTTCCCTCACCTATGGCGACCACGTTTATCTGAAAGGTTCTGATGTGGCTCACACCATGCGCGGTTACCTGGGCGATTCTCTTTTCTTTCTCGGGCTGAAATATGTGTTGGCAAATCATCAGTTCACCGATATCAACAGCGCCAAGTTCCGCGATTTCATGACCACGGCAACAGGCGTGAACATGACAGATTTTTTCAGCGGATGGGTGTTCAACGGTGGCTGGCCTCACTTCTCCGTTGACTCTTTCACTTCTTTTCCCAACGGTGGAAATTATGACGTAACAATTTATATCAAACAGAAACTGGATGGAGCGCCTTCTTTCTTCAACAATGTTCCGCTCGAAATCACTTTCAAAGATGCAAGCTGGAACGAAGTTGCGAAAACAATAAACGTATCAGGACAAAACACAACTGCAACGGTTACCATTCCCTTCAATCCCGCCTTTGTCGGAGTGGACCTCAACGAAAAAATTTCTGATGCAATTACTTCGGATACAAAAAAGATAAAAACAACCGGAACTTCCTTTGGCACTACGGCAAACGGCAGAATGCAAATCAGCGTGCTGGCAATCACACCGGGCGATTCTGCTTTCGTTCTTGTAGAACACAACTGGGCTGCGCCCGATTCTTTCAAAACACCAAACCCTGATTACAAACTTTCTCCTTATCACTATTGGAAAGTAAGCGGATTATTTCCGGCTCTTTTTGATGCAACCGGAACTATTACCTACGATGGAAGAACAACAGGAACAAGCGGAGGGAACTATTACCTCGACCATCAGCTTATCACCGCCACCAATCAGGAAGACAGCATTGTTCTTATGTACCGCAAAGATGCTGCTGATGAGTGGAACTGGTTTCCTTATTACACTAAAACCATGGGCAATCTCACCGACAAGACAGGCACAATAAAAATTGATTCGCTCTTGCCCGGAGAATATACTATTGCCTTCGCTTATCTTCTCAATAACGCAGTTGCAGAAAATGAAAATGAAACTTCAGTTCTCGTTTATCCGAATCCTTTCAGCACCTCAGCAACCCTAGAAATTAATTTCCCCTTAATAAAGGGAGCGAAGGGGGATGCTGTATTTGTGATGTATGATGTTTACGGAAGAGAAATGATGCGGTTACCGATTACTTGTTACCGATTACCGATTACACGGGGCAACCTCGCAAGCGGATTTTATTTCTACAAATTGCAGTCAAATGATGAAATGATTGGCTCAGGGAAAATTATTATTGAATAATTTGTAACCTAACCACCTTCTTATCGTAAGCGCAAAATCAAAAGAGGTGCATTCTTTTTAATTTTTGATTATTGAGTGCACCACATTTGCTTTTGCTATAATCCTGCAAATAAAAAACATTCCATACCTTTGAACACAATAACAAAAAAATATGTAATAGATTTTAATAAATAAAATATAGCGTTAGATATTCTCGCTTAGGAAACCGCAAATTTTCAGTTACACGAGGATAGATTCAAACGCTCACGAAAGGCGTGGGCTTTTGGTTTGTCTGTGTAACGAGTGCTTTGCGGTACTTCTAAGCAGATGGGCTGAATGTCCCACGCTGTTTTTTTATTCCACCTCAAAAAAGTATTCACATGAAAACACGAATAACAATACTATGGGAAGAAATAAATTTCTATCAAAACCAAAATATAACATACAAAGCAGAAGATGTATCAAGAAAAAAAATACGAAAAGAACCACTGAATGAAAAAAAGATAAAGGAGAATGAAGAACGAATCGAAAAATTATTCTCTGCAATCATGAATTATTGAAGAAACTTGGTCGTTAAAAATCATTCATTCGCAGATGATTTTAATGAATCTGCCGAATATATTGACAAAGCCTTGACTAATCAAAATTCATTACCAACCTTTACCCCCTCATTTTAGATTAATAAACTTAAATCATCTCACCATGAAAAAAATTTACTCACTCATCGTGGCAGTTTTGTTTTGCAATGCAAATTTAAAAGCCCAATGCTCCTGCACCTGTGGCACGGCACTTCCTATTACTCCCGCAAACACTTGCAACTTCACAACCCATACCACTTCTTCCTCTGGAGATCAAATATGGTTTTCATTCACAGCGCAAAGCGCTGATGTATCCATCATGCTCATCAATCAAAATATTTTCGGAGTAAATGCCCCGCACATTCACAACCTTGCATTGTACGGTGGCACATGCAGCAATCTCACGCCCATTGCCGATGACGAACTGCCTTTTGTAAATAAAGCCGACACCCTTGCCATTGACCTTGATGCTTCCGGTTTAACAGTAGGCACTACCTATTATATACGTGCCTTGCGAACAACATCAGTGATAGGTCCTCAATGCCCCAAAGTAAACTGCACCACCAACGGCAGCACTACTCCCTCCACTTTTAATTTATGCGTAGAGAATGTTAATGTAATCATCCCAAAAGATTTCGGGTTGGAATTACCAGCCATGAGCCATGCGTATTATCAAAATCGCGGGCAGTTAGTAGATGTAAACGGCAACCCCCGCCCTGATATAAAACTCTACACCGCAAATTCTTCACCTGCCGTTTACATAGCAAATGATTTTGTTTCTTATGTGTATGCCTCAATAGATACTATTGCCACTACCGTAGATACCTTGCACCGTGTGGACATGACTTTAGTGGGAGCAAACCCCACCCGCACATTCAAAACAGAAAAAGTTCCTGACGTATTAAATTACTATCTCGCGCACATCCCAAAGGGAGTAACAGGCAACAAAGGATTTTCTCGTGCTGTGCAAAACGATGTTTATCCCAACATTGATATGCAGTTTTACAGCAACAATACGGGCATAAAATTTTATTTTATTGTAAAGCCCGGAGGCAATGCCGATAACATTGTTCTCAACTTTGCAGGTGCAAACTCAGTGAATGTAACAGCCAGCGGTGGCTTAGATGTTGTTACCTCTCTCGGCACATTAAACTTTGACCCCGCCCATGCCTATCAGATAAATCCCGCTGGTCAAATAGTTCCCATGCCCTGGCAGGCGGAGTTCATTCAACTCTCGTCCACTCAGGTAAAATTTGACATTCGCAACTATCCCGCAAACATGCCCCTCTTTATTCAGGTGGATAGGGGGCATGTTTACTGCAATACTTATTCCTCTATGGATAATTTAAGATGGAGTACGTTCTATGGTGCACCATATCACGACCAGATTAATTGTTCCGCTACCAATGCCGCAGGTGAATTATTTGTTGCGGGATATGACGAAAGCAATGTGTTTCCCGTTACAGGGGGTCAATCAAATACTTGGGGAGATAGAACAGCTACAATCTTAAAGTTTCTTGCTACAGGAGTAAGAACATCGGCAACATATTATGGCGGTTCATCTAATGATGAAGCGCTTGGGATTACAGTAAGCGGAAACGGAGTAACAGTTGTCGGATACACCGGCAGCAGTGATTTTCCACCGCCAACAAACACAGGAGTTCAATATGCGCAAACTTATGTAGGTGGCGTGGATGGATTCATTATCAGGCTGACTTCAACTGGTTTGGTTTGGTCTACTTTATATGGACTAAGTGGATTGGAAAAATTCAATGATGTAAAAGTTATTGGCGGAAATACGATTATTGTTGGTATGGCTGATTCATCCGAAGTCATGCAGGGGCAATTAGGCGCTTACAATCAAAACACCACATTCGGTCAACAATATGGAGGTATCATTCTTAAATTTAATTCCCAGGATTCATTGATATGGTCAACTTTTTTGGGAGGAGAAGCCACTGCTTTAACCGCAAACGCTGCCAATTTTTATGTCACAGGAGTAGTTAAGGATAATAATCTGCCCAATAGAAATATCCTGGGTGGGTATCGAGACAGCACACTGAATGGAAACAGCGATGCTTTCTTTGCAAAATTTACTATGACCGATGATTTAACATGGTGCACCTATTATGGTGGTTCTTCCGATGAAACAGGGCAGGGAATCGCAGTGGACAGTAAAGGAAATATGTATGCCACAGGGTTCACAAAAAGCAATGACCTGCCACTGAAGGATGCGTTAGGCGGAGCATATTTTGATAATACTTTTAACGGAGGGAATTATGCTAATACCGACCCAATGCTTTTTAAATTTGATTCCAAAGACCTTCGCGTATGGGCTACCTATTATAGCGGAGCAAGTGTGGGGAAAGCGGCTATAGCCGATGATGAAGGAATAGATGTGGCTATTGACGGTCACGACAACGTGTATTTTATGGGCATCACCTACTCATGCTACGGTAGTAGCCCGACTGCTGGATTTGACCAATTAGCATATCCTCCATCAGTATTTCCTCAATGGTGGAATGGCCCATGTAGTTCTAATTTTTCTCCTCAGAATTCTGAAACATATCTTGCCATGTTCACTTCTTCGCTTAAATATACATGGGGTTCGGGTTTCGGAGGACCCTTTTATGAAGATGGCGCTTCAATTTCAATTTCAGGCAATCAGTGGCTATATCTTGTTGGAGGGTCAAACAGTATGCAGGTTAATTATGCTGTTACCCCGCAAATTCCGGTGACAAGCGTTTGGTACAAATGTGAAAATGCAGCATTAAGCACGGCATCAAAGGATGGATTCATTTGCCAATTCAATATCTCTGCTGCGCCTAATGGAATTGCAGAACTTTCTGACAATGACGAATCGCTAAACATATACCCAAACCCTGCGAATCAGCAAATAACAGTCGAGTTCAATTCCCAAGGCAGCGAAGATATTTACATAACCGCGTACAATAATTTAGGGCAGCAAGTGTTTACAGAAAAAGAAAAGTCACGAAATCCCGGAATAAAAAAGAAAAACATAAATGTAAACGGATGGAGCGAAGGCATGTATTTTATTCAGGTGAAAGAAGGTAGCAAAATAATATCCGGTAAATTGATAAAGATTTTATAACTATGCAAATGAAAACATTCTTATCGTCCCTGCTTTTTTTAATTACCCTTTTTGCCAATTCCCAAAACTGGCAGGGAGTAGGTGGAGGAATGAATTTTTGGGTGGAGAAATTATACGCTGACAGTGTTTCTGATGTGTTATATGCAACCGGTGCATTTAGCACCGCAGGAGGCACAAATGTAAACAGGATTGCAAAGTGGAATGATACTGCATGGTCTGCTTTAGCAACGGGAATCAGTAGTAACGCTAAAGATTTTTGTTGGTATAATAGTGAATTTTATGTGGGCGGAGGTTTTCTTTATGTTCAGGGAGGCACTGTTTGGTCGCCCGGTCTTGCAAAATGGGATGGCGTTAAATGGGACTCATTACCCATTCAACCGTTTCCAACAGGCAACGGAGCAATTCTCGATTTAATGGTATATAATAATGAATTATATGTATCCGGCATCTTTGATACAATTGCAGGCATTCCGGCAAATAGTATAGCAAAATGGAATGGCAGCGCATGGTCAACCATAAATTTTCCTTATGGTCAACAAAATCCTGCCATTATAACTTCTATGGCTATGTACAATGGCGATTTATATATAGGAGGAAATATTGATGATACATTATATGGCGAGATGTATAGATATGATGGAGCAAATTGGTACGCTGTGGGCAACGGAATTTTTGGTGCGATGGCTCAGGTTAATAAATTGATTGTTTATAAAAATGAACTCTATGTTGCCGGCTCTTTTTCGCAATACGAATATTCGGGAAATCCCGGCAATACCATAGCAAAATGGAACGGAAGCACATGGTCGGATGTAGCAGGAGGTACTTCTTATATATGTCTCGGCTGTGCTCAAATTTTTGATATGACAATATTTAATAATAATTTATATGTAGTTGGCACTTTTGATAGCATTGGAGGTATTTATGCATCTCGCATTGCCTATTGGGATAGCACTAAATGGTGCAGTCTTGGAACTACCTTCAATTATGGTTTAAGTTCAGTGGCAGTTTACAATAACGAACTTTACATTGCTTGCGGAAAACTTATTGATACCGACACCATGAACTACATCGCCCAATGGACAGGCGGCAGTTTTACAGACACCTGCGGCAATACAAGCGCAGTGAATGAAACTAATTCTTCTTCACAAATCTCCATCTACCCCAACCCCACCACCGGAATTTTCACAATCACATCCACAGAAAAAATTTCTTCAATAAGAATTACAAATATAATCGGACAAGAAATTTACCATTTAACCATTCAACCATTTAACCATTCAACCATTGATTTATCCACCCATCCCAAAGGCATCTACTTCCTAAAAGTTATTTCAGAAGGAAATATTTACACTCAAAAAATTATCATACAATAAATTTCCTACTTTCGCGTTGCATTTGAATTAATCATTAATCATTACTCACTATGGACAACACCCAATTCAACCACCTCAATATGTTCAGCACAGTGCTGAGACACGCATCAAAATTCCAAGCAATCACCGACCTGCTCGTTGCATTCAAAAACGGAATCCTCGCCCTCAAAGTAAAATACACCGCCATCCAAACCACCTCAGGCGAAGCCGACCTCGCCACCTCAGGCGTAACCACAGGAAAAAATCAATTGCAGGAAGCCCTCGTCCAAAGCACACATTCACACATCAGCCCCACAAAAGCGTATGCCCATTCCCTCGGCACCAGCGGAGAAGAATTAAAAGCACAAATGGATCTCTCCCTCACCGAACTCCGCGAAAAAAACGATGACCAAATCGGACCAGACGCGCAAACATTACTCAACATCATAAATAATATAGTCGGCTCACTAAGCGATTACGGAATAACACCCGCCACCGTCAACAGTTGGCAAACCGACATCAACAATTATCTTGCAGTGCTCGCAAACCCACGCATCGCAATCACACACCGCGCATCACTCACCGAAGAACTCGTAACACTTTTCAAAGAAGCAAATGAAGTTCTCAACCAAACCCTCGACCCCGTTTCAGTTTCTTTCAAAACAAACGGCAACAAACATTATCTAAGCGATTACGAAAAAGCACGAGTAATTATTGACCTCGGAAAAGGTTCAACCAACTGCAAAGGAAAATGCACCACACCCGATGGACAACCAAAATACAATGTCAATATAAAAATCAACGAGCAGCCAGTTCAAACAAACACCGATGTTGACGGATTATTTATTGTTAAACCCGACACTGCCCCCGCAACCATCACCCTCACCGCCACCGATACAGACGGAACACAACAAACAACACCACCCTTTCTACTCAAAAAAGGCGACTCCATCATCAAAAACTTCATCTTCCAAGCACCCGCAAACCCACCCGCCTGATTTTTCCCCTCCCTAATTGGGATAATTCCTCCCCAAATGGGGGAGGTAAGGAGGGGGCTGGCGGTGGATGTCATTTTTAACGAAAAAACACCACTTTACCCCATCTTGACCATACTTTACCCCATCTTGACCGTACTTTACCCCATCTTGACCATACTTTACCCAATCTTGACCGTACTATAGCCCATCTTGCCTCTACGATAGCCAATCTTGTTGACACTATGTCATACCTGCCCCGCAGCATTGCGGGGTCTGACCGTACTTTGTCATATCTTGACCATACTATAGCGCACCTGCCCCGCACTTTTGCGGGGTCTGCCTCTACTATAGAACATCTTGACTCTACTATAGCGCATCTTGACTGTACTTTTGAACACCTTGACTCTACTATAGCCCATCTTTTCCCGACTATTTCGCACATGGACAGTACTTTCGCCAATCTTGACCGCACTATAACGGATCTTCACTGGACTATTGAGCATCTATTTCTGACTATTAAGCATCTTGACAAAACTTTCCCGCATCTAACGGTCAGTTTACAGTTTACAGTTTAAAGCTCACAGTATATGATGTTGAAATTTATAATACACTCGGAGAGGTTGTTTATCATAAAACCGTAAACAGTAAACAGGAGAGCATAAACCTGAATGTGCCTGGTGGCATTTATTTCTACAAGCTCCTATCTCCAGATGAAGAAATAGCGACTGGAAAGATGCTGATACAGTAGCACTGATATTCGATAGCGCTCCTCTTTTCAAAACTCTGTTGATAACTGAGATTGCTTCGTTTCATTTTTATTTATTTGCTTCTTAATTTCGCTTTGTGCTCTTTGTGTGATTTTCCTTCGTGCTCTTTGTGGTAAAAAAACTTAACCACAAAGAACACAAAACATTTCGCAAAGCCCACTAAGAAAAACTTTATGGAAGACATCTCAGAATTCCTTTCTCCTGTAAATATAGAAGAAGAAAATTCATTTCCTGAAAATACCCTCGGCACTTCTATCCGAAAATTTGTTGACGGAAAACCTTTTCCTGAACTCAAAGGCGTTCATCTCGCCATCATTGGAGTAGAGGAGGAGAGAAGAGCAGTGAATAATGAAGGTTGCGGAGGAGCAGCAAACGCCATGCGTCCGTATTTATACAATCTTTTCAAGGGAAGTTACAAGCCAAGAATTGTGGATTTGGGAAATATCAAACAAGGGCATGCCGTGAAGGATTCTTATTTCGCGCTCACTTCGGTTTGCCACCAACTGATAAAAAATAAAATTGTTCCCATCGTTATCGGTGGCGGGCAGGATTTGACGTTCCCTATGTACAAAGCATTTGATAAAATCGAACCTACCATTAACCTTGTAGATGTAGATGCAAAGTTTGATATTGGCGGTCCTGATTCTGAATTTAATTCTTCTGCCTATCTCGGAAAAATAATTCTTCACCAGCCAAACATACTTTTTAATTACAGCAACATCGGTTATCAGACCTATTTTGTTCAGCAAAAAGAAATTGAACTTTTCCACAAACTTTATTTTGACGCATATCGTTTGGGAGTGGTCCGCGATGCCATGGAAGAAGTAGAACCCATCGTGCGCCATGCTGATTTGCTTTCGTTTGATATGTCTGCAATAAGAATGAGCGATGCGCCTGGTAACAACAACGCATCACCCA
>MHYI01000002.1:10398-11324 GCA_001828295.1 Planctomycetes bacterium RBG_16_41_13
TGGAGAAGAGGCCTGCCAGATAACTCGCTACGCAGGTCTCAGTGATAAACTCGGAGCCATCGGGTTTTTTGAAATGAATCCAGCGAAAGATAAACGCGGGCAAACCGCACATCTTCTCGCGCAGATGATTTGGTATTTCATTGACGGCTATTACAAACGATTCCAGGATTTTCCCTTCCGCAAGAAATCAGATTACCTCAAATACCGCGTATCCATCAAAGAAAACAAAAACGAAATTGTGTTTTACAAATCCAAACGCTCCGACCGCTGGTGGATGGAAGTACCGTACCCCACACAAAAGAAATTTAAATATGAGCGCCAGTGCCTCGTTCCCTGCTCCTACAATGATTATCTGGAAGCTACCAAAGAAGAAGTGCCCGATCGCTGGTGGCAGACGTATCAGAAGCTGACGTAAAATGTAAGAAGAGTATTCTTCAATCATTTTTTATTTTCATTTTCCCTTCTTGCGCGTGGCTGAGACGAGTGCTTTTAATTTACATTTGCCTGACAATGGGCAAACAAGTTAATAAACAAAATGTCGAATGACAACAATGATAAATACGTAAATGGAATATATTGATTACTATAAAATATTGGAACTGAATAAAAACGCAAGCGACAGCGATATTAAAAAAGCTTTTCGCAAGCTCGCAAGAAAGCACCATCCGGATCTGAACCAAAAGGATACTTCTGCAAAAAAGAAATTTCAAGAGATCAATGAAGCGAATGAAGTCTTAGGCGATCCTGAAAAAAGAAAACAATACGATAAATACGGCAAGGACTGGAAACATGCCAAGGAATTTGAAAGAGCCGGAGGACAACGCCAGCAGCCATTCGGAGGATTTTCTAGCAGACAGCAATACTCGGATACATCTGAACATGATTTTTCTGATTTCTTTGAATCTATGTTTGGAGGTGGATCAGGC
>MHYI01000002.1:11412-12713 GCA_001828295.1 Planctomycetes bacterium RBG_16_41_13
AAGCGAACATTAACTGTTAACGGCAGAAGCATTCGCCTCACTATTCCCGCAGGCGTGGAAAACGGTCAAACCATAAAAATTCCTGGGCATGGCGCTGATGGAGCAAATAGTGGACCAAGTGGAGATCTTTATATCACCTTTAATATTACCAATCACACAAAATTTAAACGGGAAGGAAACAACCTTTACTCAGATGTTGATCTGGATTTTTACACGGCTGTGCTTGGAGGAGAAATTACCATAGATACATTTGACGGAAAAGTTAAACTCACCGTTAAACCGGAAACACAAAGCGGAACAAAAGTAAAACTGAAAGGAAAAGGTTTTCCTGTTTACAAAAGAGAAGCTGAGTTTGGTGATCTGTACATAACCTATCAGGTGAAAATTCCCACCGGTCTTTCTGAAAAAGAAAAAGAATTATTCAGGGAATTATCTAAACTTCAGAAGAAACATTAAGATCGTTTTATAGAAAGAATTATTTGCGCTGAAGACCGGTTAGGGTTACATAAAAGGTATAGTACCCTCTCCTTTTT
Organism: Planctomycetes bacterium RBG_16_41_13; assembly: GCA_001828295.1. Next base: position 11,946 of record MHYI01000002.1, read on the forward strand.
CTAAATCATACTGGCACTCCTAAGTGATACAGTCATGAACAGAGATGAAACGCTGTGTTTCACACACTGATAAAAGACAAAGCCGCTTACCGCTACCGTGAGTAAACAAATCTATGTCCAGCTAAACATGGATAAGAATTAATTCTTAACATCGTGTATAGTACCCACCTGCCCACTGGCATGTTAATCACCTTTTTTTAAGTGAGCCACCTCTTTTCTCTTCAATTTTATATTTCTTTGAGAAAAAAACCTCCAAAAACTTGTTTCTTACTAATGTATTTACGTCCTTTGAGCACGTTAAAACAAAGGAAAAAAAACTTTCAATTACTAGATCTGTCTGCTATCATAAAAAAAATGATTCGGACAGGCAACCAATTATAAATCCTACGTCATATCAATACTGAGCAGATGAACAGTCAAGAGTACAACGAACCGTTATTTGAAATTATTGAAGGTTGTGTGAAGAGTGACCGCAAATGCCAGCAGATTATCTACGAGAAATTTTACGGAAAGATGCTGGGTGCCTGCATGAGATACTCAAAAGACAGGGAAGAGGCGCGTGATATTTTGCAGGATGGATTTATGAAAGTGTTCGCAAACATAAAACAATACGGAGGCAGCGGCTCTTTTGAAGGATGGATTAGAAAAATAATAGTAAACACAGCCATTGATTTTATCAGGAAAAGCAAACATGCAATTCAATACGCTGATTCAGATTATGCTGCAGAGAATGCGGAAGAAATAACAGAAGAAGATAATAACGAGTAT
>MHYI01000002.1:12742-12869 GCA_001828295.1 Planctomycetes bacterium RBG_16_41_13
AGCAGTTCAGCAATTACCAACCTCTTACCGCACCGTATTTAATATGTTTGTGGTGGATGGATTTTCGCACAAAGAAATTGCAGAACAACTTGGAGTCACAGTGGGAACAACAAAATCAAATTTGTCA
>MHYI01000003.1:0-18858 GCA_001828295.1 Planctomycetes bacterium RBG_16_41_13
CAGGCGGTCTTTCACCTATATTCAGGCTCATATCCAGCAACAATCTTTTCTGCCAGTCTTCGCCTTTCGGAGTTCCTCCATTTAGTTCCTCTGCCATTATTAATAAGGCTCTTCAGGCAAATGAGTGGGTAAAAATGAGCCATGAATTGACTGCAACATAGCATAAGAAAATAGGGACAGCGACTATTTATCATTGGCAAGTCAAGGTAAAATGTTTATATATTATGCCACGAATTGCAAGAACTGCAGCCTCCGGTTATCCACATCATGTAACTCAAAGAGGAAACTATCAACAGCCCGTTTTTGAGGATGAATCAGATTTCAGGCAATATCTTCAATGGCTACAGGAATACAGTACAAAATACACCTTAAAAATTTGGTAACTATTCAGCGTAAACATTACACAACTCCCGGCGGGTTCAGGTTTGTAACCTGAACCTGCGAATGTAGTTTCCAGTGCCATTACGTTACCAAACAAGAGTTTGAGAACGGGCGGAGAGAATTTGTTTAGCGGCAATTCGTGAATTCCCGCGGCATAGCAGCAGCACAAAGACATTTTTTAACCAGTGCTGTTTTGCAAAAAAGACGGTTGCAATGTTTCAAATACAGAAAGAGGTTTCCCAAAATAATAGCCCTGCGCGTAATCTACTCCTATTTCCTTCAGTAATTGAAATGTTTCCTTCGTTTCAACAAATTCGGCAATGGTGAGCTTTTTCAATCCGCGTGCAACCTCAACCATTCCCTTGACTAAATGCTGATCTACGGAGTTTTGTGAAAGGTGTTGAATAAAACTGCCGTCTATTTTGAGATAATCCACAGGCAAATGTTTAAGATAATTAAATGATGAAAAACCGCTTCCAAAATCATCCAGGGCAAAACGGCACCCTATGGACTTCAGCGTTGCGATGAAATGTTGCGCCTTTGCTATGTTCTCTATGATTGCGGTCTCCGTTATTTCAAAAATGAGCATTTCGGGATGAAGGATATTTTCCCCGATTTCCCTTTTTATTATGGGCAATAGTTCATTGTCGGAAAATGCCTTGCCTGACAGGTTTATTTCAAGAAATATACCGTTTTCATGCAGTTTCAGTTTTTTTATAATGCGGATTGCGTTGACGACTACCCATCGGTCGATTTCGTGTATAATGCCAAATCGTTCGGCAGTGTTGAGGAATTTTAAAGGTGGAATAACCTCCTGGTTTCTTTCCGTCAGGCGGAGCAGCGCCTCGTAGGCGGTAATTTTGTTGTTTTTCACATTTATTATCGGCTGCAAATACAGTGCAAAGTTATTTTGTTCCAGCGCTATCTTGATTCTGCGCTTCCAGTCATATTGCGTCTCGATGTGTATTTTATGTTCCAGCGAGAAGATACAGCCGCGGTTTCGCCCTTCGTCTTTTGCCCGGTACATTGCCATATCAGCGTTGGCAAGCAGTGTTTCCGCAGTATCACCGTGTGTGGGAAATATTGCAATACCGATGCTGACGGTGATATGCAGTGGATTCAGACTGTCGAGCGCAAGGCAGTTTCTTGTCAACTCCACAAGTTGTTTTGAAATGTGCTGTGCCTGTTCTTCTTCGGTATTAGGCAATATCACGGCAAACTCATCCCCTCCAAGCCTGGCGAGAATGTCTGTCTGCCGCAGCCTTTCTTTCAGGATACACGCCAGTTTGATCAGCAATTCATCCCCGTACTGATGGCCAAGGGTATCATTGACATATTTGAAATTATCCAAATCCAGAAACAAGAGTGCCCCTTTGATATGGTTTCTTTGCGCTTCCAGAAGGTATCGTTCGAGTTCTTCCTTAAAACGCCTGCGATTAAACAGGCTGGTAAGAGGGTCGTGATCTGCTAAAAATACAAGCTGCGATTGAGAAGTTTTTATCTCGGTAATGTCTCTGGCAATGCCTTCAATGGAAATGACGTTTTTACTGCTGTCGAATACGGGCGCTTCCTGCATTTGCAGCGTTCGTGTTGCGCCGTCTTTGTGGTACATTTCAATTTCATAAGGCGGCTGCTTGATCCCCTTTACGCTCAGCGCCAGGCGTTGGGCGGCATCGTTGTTTACCGGATGGTCGGTCAGATATTCGCGACAGCGGGTGTGAAACTCTTCAGGGGTGTAGCCGAGGATGTTTTTTATGGAAGGGCTGATATAGGTAAAAACACCGCTGGCATCCCGTGTGAAGAAGAAATAATTATCCTGAAGGCCTTCTATCAGTCTCCGGTATCTTTCTTCAGATTTGTGCAGTTCCGTTTCTGTTTGTATTCTTATTTTCGCCTGCTGGATAGTGAGCAGCATGCGGTCGATATCGAGGGGTTTTACCTCGTAAGAGATCACGTCTTTTTGCTTAATTGCTTCGATTGTGCTGTCGAGCGTTGCATGGCCGGTTATGTATATGTATCGCGTGGAAGGCGAAATGCCCGCTAATTTTCCTACAAGTTCTGTGCCTTTAATATCGGGAAGCTCAATATCAATAAGCGCTAAATCAAAATGCTTGTTTTGTGCGGAGAGAAGCGCATCCTTGCCAAGAGAAACTCTTTCGGCGGCGTAGCCGTTTATCTCCAGGATGTCCCTGATGTTTTCCCCAAGCTCTTTGTTGTCATCAACGAGGAGTATGTTAAATGGTTTTGTCATAGTATCGTATTGCTCTTCCGGCTCGCGCGGGTCAGGTTTTTCCCTGTATAATATCCAGCAGCCGGTCAATATCCAAAGGTTTATCCAGACAAACACAGGCGTTTCTCTGCAGTGCCCGATCAACAAGGTTTCTTAATTCGTTCCTGTATCCTGTTATTAAAATCACGACTACGGAAGGGCGGATGTCCCTTATCGCAAGGTAGGCGTCCAGACCGTTCATGGTGGGCAGTTTCATATCCAGGAGTATGACGTCAAAAAGATTTTCCCGGGACATTTGCACGGCAATGTTACCGTCATTTGCCGTTTTTACCCTGTAGCCTTTTTCATGGAGAAGGTCTGACAGGCTTTCGCAAATATCGTTGTCGTCGTCAACGACCATAATGAACGCTCCATTTTTCTGGGTGTATTCAATGGTTGAAAAAAGCTTTCCGAAGTTGAGGGGTTTGTGGAAAATGGCAAAAGCGCCTTCCCTTAGAGCATTTACAAGAAGTTCTTCAACGGCATAAGCGGACATCATAACTACCGGCAGCCGGGGATCAATCTGTTTGATCTTTTTGTAGGTGTCAACGCCGTTCATGACGGGCATTTTTATATCCATTAAAACAAGATCAAATGAGTTTTCCTTCACTGCCTCTATTGCGTCAAATCCATCATGAACTGCGGTTGCCGAATAGCCTTTTGACTCGAAAATATCAATGCAATTCGTGCAAAAGTCTGTATTATCGTCCACGATAAGAATATGAAGTGTCCCTTCCAGTGTGTTTCCCTGCAACATTTATTTCTCCCTTTTTTTGTGAGTATTTTGAGTATAGTTACACTGTCTCTTCATGTGCCACAGGCAATTGCAGAATAAAAGCTGCGCCTTTCCCCTTTTCCGACTCTACGGTAATTGTTCCCCCGTGTCGTTCAATAATCATTTTGCAAATAGTCAAACCAAAGCCGATTCCGGTAGTTTTTGTGCTGAAAAGCGGTTCAAATATTCTCTCCCTGTCTTCCGGCAGAATGCCCGGTCCTGTATCCTGAATGCGTATTTCTATAAATCTGTTTTCCTCAAGAGGCTTTTCCTGGCCGGAGATTGACAATGTTCCGCATTCTCCCATTGCCTGAACGGCATTTACAATGATATTTCTGAAGACCATTTCTAATTGTCCCTTGTCTGCCAAAACAACAAGGGTATCATCCATTTTCTTTCTGACAGCAATAGTTTGGGGCAGGTTCAGGGTTGTCAGCACATTTTCAATAATAGCAGCTATGTCTGCTGTTTCCGTATAGGGTTCTTTCATTTTTGCCACATCGACGAGATTCTGTATTATCCCCGCAGCTTTTCTCACCTGCGACTTGATACGGTCGATATGCGTCTTTATTTTTTCATCAACGTCTTTCAGTTTTAGCCCAAGGTAATATGCGGAACTGTCGATTACTCCAAGGGGGTTCTTGATTTCGTGGGCAATGCTGCCGGAAACCTTGCCCAATACGGCAAGCCGTTCTGAAGAAATAATCTCGTTTTCCATCTGCCTCTGCAAGGTAATATCGCGCCAGATGCTTACAATGATGCCTTGTTCCTTCGTATCCAGATGTTCTACAAGGGAGGCATTGACGCTGAAATATCTGACGCCGTCCCGGGTTGTTTTCTGAAAGCACACTTCCTTGCTGAAGCCGTCCCGGCATACATTCTCCGCCAGCGTCGCCCATTGTTCAGCGGCATTGCCGTCGAGCTGTTCGAGCCATACAAACAGATTTGTTTCTATTACGTTTCTCAGGGTAGTGCCAAAAAAAGTGCAAAACACATCATTGGCTACAATAATATTTTTCGTGGCGTCCGTGACTATTATGCCGTTGTTCGAGGAACGTAAAATTGCCTCGAAGAACCGGATTGTCCGTTTTGCCGCTTCCAGTTCATTTTTTATGAGACGATCAGGTATTGTATTATGTGCGGTGGTCAACATGGCTGAGATTTCTTAACGTTGACGGCGCTGAATTTGTATTCGGGCTGTTTTGAGTGGATATCGCAGATATTGTTTGTTACAAGATTAGCTAATCTGCCGTCTTTATTGTTTATTGCGCCGCCGTAATGTATTGGCATAAAAATATTTCCCTGAAGCACACGACTGGAAATCTGCGCGAAGCCTTTCGCCGTGCCGCGTGAAGAGGAAACTTCAACCTCGTCTCCGTTTTGTATGCGGAGTTGTGCGGCATCGTGCGGATGAATCTCGACGAAGTTATCCGGTGAACGCTGCTGTAAATAGGGAATACGTTTCGTCCGGGTGCCGGTGTTAAAATGCCATTGCTGGCGCCCGGTGATAAGAACAAAGGGATAGGTTTCGCTAATGGTTTCTTTTTGCGGGAGGTATTCGCGCGGCAGCAGGGCGGCACGCCCATCGGCTCTGGGGAAATATCTGTCCGTGAACAGGCGCGGCGTTCCCGGATGATTCACATCCGGGCATGGCAGTTGAATACCCGTATTTCCGCGTAATCTTTCATACGTCACTCCGTTCATATCGCAAATGCGTCCCTTGGTTATTTGTTTAAACTCTCCGAAGACTTCCTCCGGAGAAGAGTAAGGAAATTCCTTTTCAAAGCCCATCGCACGCGCAACAAGCCACAATATTTCGCAGTCCGGCTTCGCGTCTCCCGGCGGGTCGATTATTTTATCCGCCAGTTCGATGCGTCTCTCTGAAGAAATATACGTGCCTGCCTTTTCGCACCACTGGGCAGCGGGCAATATTACGTCCGCGAGCCGTGTGGTTTCAGTGGGGTGAAAAATATCCTGCACAACAAGCAATTCCGCCTTCGATAACCCTTCTAAAATCCACGCTGTATTCGGCAGTGATGCGGCGGGATTTGAGGCAATGACCCAGAGGGCGCGCACGTCTCCCGAATGAAGGCCGCTGATGATATCTATTATGGATCTGCCGGGAACCGGATGGAGTTTTTCTGCGGTAATACCCCAGAAATCTGCCACTTCCTGCCGGTGCTGTGGGTTTGCCACCATCCGCATGCCGGGTAAAAGATGTGATAATCCGCCAACCCAACGGCAGCCAAGTGCATTGCATTCCCCGGTGATTGACAACGGCCCTGCGCCCGGTTTGCAGAAATTATTTGTCAGAAGCCATAAATTATGCAATGTGTTATTTTTAAATACCGCCTGCGTGGAGTGGTTATATCCCTGGAACCAGAAGACAAGCATTGCCTCAGACCGGCCAATCATTCGCGCCGCATCGATGATAAGCTGTTCGGGGCATCCGGTGATTTCTGCCGCCCTGGAAGGGGGGGAATCCTCTGCGAGTTCCTTAAGGTCTTTGAGACCTGAGGCGTATTCCTCCACCTTTTCTTCGTTGACATACCCTTCTTTCAATAAAACATGGGCGATGGCGTTATTTAACGCCACGTCCGTGCCGGGTCTGATCTGAAGATGTATGTCCGCTATGCCGGTAGTTTCCGACCTGCGCGGGTCAACGACAATAACCTTTGCGCCGTTCTTCCCCTTTGCCCTTGCTACCCTTGCAAACAGGGCAGGCACGGAGACGGCCATATTATTGCCGGCAATGAAGAACAAATCCGCCTGCTCTATATCCGCATAGCATGCCGGAGGGGCGTCTGCGCCAATAGTTGATAGAAAGCCCATTGCCGAACTTGCCATACACAGACGGGTGCTGGACTCGATATTGTTGGAGCCAATGCATCCTTTTATCAGTTTATTCATGAGATAATACTCTTCCGTCATACATGTTGCTCCGCTGTGAAGGGCAATTGCTCCGGGACCGTGCGTTTCTATGATTTTTTGAAACCGGGAGGCTACATGGGCGATTGCTTCTTCCCATGCAACAGGGGATAGCTTTCCGTCCCGCCTGATCATTGGCCTTGTCAGCCTATCCTCCGCGTAGAATACGGGTACAGAGTTGGAGGGAAGGGTACATATCATGCCATCGTTGGCAGGATGGCCTGGCACACCTTTGATTTCAATAATTTTCCCGTCTTCCACTCCGGCCATCAAGCCGCAGCCGAAGCCGCAATACGGGCATGTTGTTTTGTGCCATTGAATTGGCATAGTAAAATGGACTCCCCTGTTTTTATTTATTTAAATGTGTCGGTTTATATTCCCGGACAGCCTGTTCATAGGTGACCACTTTCTTTCCACGCTCCATTCGGAACAGTGATTACGTTCTTGATTTTTTTGCGAGGTAGATCATAAGGATTGAGATATCTGCCGGCGATACCCCGGAAATGCGTGAGGCTTGTCCTAAAGATAATGGGCGTATCTGTGAAAGTTTTTGGCTCGCCTCTCTTCTTAATTCTGTAATGTGTGAATAGTCCAGCCAATCCGGAATCCTGTAGTCTTCCATCTTTTTAAATTTCGCTATTTGGCTGTATTGGCGTTCTATATATCCCTTATATTTTGTTTCAATCTCCACCTGTTCCTGTACATCTCCGGGCACGTGTTTTTTGGCAAGTTCGGAGTCTATTCCGAGAAGTTGAACAAACGTTTGTTCCGGGCGGCTGAGTATTTTTGCTAACGTGTCTTGCCCCGCCATTTTATGGTTCAGGTATGCAAGGGTTTCTGCAATGAGGAGTTCTTTTTCCCGTAATGCACTCCATTGCTGATCTGAAATGAGTCCGTATTTGTGCCCGTATTTCATCAGTCGTCTGTCTGCGTTGTCCTGACGCAAAAGCAGCCGGTATTCCGCGCGTGAAGTAAACAGCCGGTATGGCTCCTCGGTGCCTTTTGTAACAAGATCGTCAATGAGTACTCCGATATATGCTTCTGAACGGTCAAGAATAAACGGCTCTTTTTTCTGTATTTTCAGGGCGGCATTAATCCCGGCCATTATTCCCTGTGCAGCAGCTTCTTCGTAACCGGAAGTGCCGTTGATTTGTCCGGCAAGATAAAGATTCTCTACCGCTTTTGTTTCCAGGGATAGTTTTAGCTGTGTAGGCGGCACGAAATCATATTCTATCGCATAGCCATATCGAACGATTTCCGCAGCTTCCAGCCCTTCAATGGAATGGACTATTTTTTCCTGCACGTCATGAGGCATACTTGTGGAAATGCCGTTACAGTATATTTCCAGCGTATCGAGCCCCTCCGGTTCCAGAAATATTTGATGCTGCAGTTTGTCCGGAAAACGCACGATTTTATCCTCCAGCGATGGGCAATACCTTGGGCCGGTCGTACTAATTTGACCGGTATAAAGCGGTGCGCGATTAAGGTTGGACATGACAATTTCATGTGTGGTCTGGTTTGTGTAGGTTATGTAACAGGGTACTTGTGTACGGGATAATGTTTTTGTTGAAAATGAAAATGACCGCGGATTTTCGTCGCCATGTTGTGGTTTAAGGTTTTTGAAGTTTATAGTGCGCCCGTTAAGACGGGGAGAAGTGCCGGTTTTAAGTCTTTGTATTTCAAGCCCAAGATCACGCAGGGAACCGGATAATCTTTCAGAAGAGAGTTCTCCAATCCTGCCACCGCTCGTCATGTAGTTTCCGATGTGGATTATACCTTTTAGAAATGTGCCTGTGGTAAGGATCACCGCCTTTGATTTGTATTGTAAACCACTCTGGCCGGCAACGCCGGCGACCTTATTGTCTATGACAATAAGGCCGTCCGCAATTTCCTGCTTCAAAAAAAGATTATCCTGGCGCTCCAATCTTTTTTTCATGGCTACCTGATAGGCTTTTTTATCGGCCTGGGCGCGTGGTGAATGTACTGCGGGGCCTTTTTTTGTGTTGAGCATGCGAAACTGAATACCCGTTGCATCAATCACCTGCGCCATTTCTCCGCCCAATGCGTCGATTTCTCTCACGAGCTGCCCCTTGGCAATACCCCCAATTGCAGGATTGCAGGACATTTGTGCGATTGTATCGAGGTTTATTGAGAGAAGGGCGGTATTCAGTCCCATGCGCGCCGAAGCTAAAGCGGCTTCGCATCCGGCATGTCCCGCGCCAACAACAATAACATCAAACTCCGTATGCATATGTTATTTCGCGCGTTCTATAAAGCGTGTTTCCCGAATAACGGTAACAATAACCTCTCCCGGATATTCTAATTGCTTTTCTATTTCGTTTGCGATGTCGTAACACATCTTTGCCGCAGCCTTGTCGTTTACTTTATCCGGACAAACCATGATGCGGATTTCTCTTCCTGCCTGAATGGCATAAGCGCTTTCTACGCCGTTGAAAGAGGTTGCAATTCCCTCAAGTTTTTCAAGGCGCTTGATATATTTTTCCAACGTTTCTCTTCTTGCGCCGGGCCTTCCGGCAGAAATCGCATCTGCTGCGCTTACCAAAACAGTGTAAACAGATTCAACAGGCCTTTCCTCGTGATGTCCGCCAATAGCGTTAATCACTTCATTCCTTTCATCATAACGCTTTGCAAGATCAGCGCCTACGAGGGCATGTGTTCCTTCGGATTCAGACCCGGTTGCCTTTCCAATATCGTGCAAAAGTCCACATCTTTTCGCAAGAGCAACATCTAATTTCAATTCTCCTGCAAGGATGCCCATGAGATTCGCAACCTCTATTGAGTGTTTTAGTTGATTTTGCCCGTAACTGGTTCTGTATTTAAGCCTTCCGACAAGTCTTATTAATTCCGGATGGATGTGGTGAACGCCAAGGTCGAAACATGTTTGTTTTCCTGTTTCCATTATGACTTGTTCTATTTCCTTTTCCGTTTCTTTTACGAGTTCTTCAATGTGGGCGGGGTGGATTCTTCCGTCAACGATCAATTTTTCCATAGATTGCCGGGCAATTTCCCTGCGTACACAATCAAAACCGGAGAGAACAATTACTCCGGGAGTATCATCTACGATAACGTCGATACCTGTTGCTTTTTCGAAAGCGCGGATGTTTCTACCTTCTCTTCCGATAATACGTCCCTTCATTTCGTTGTTGGGCAGTTCAATTGAGCTGACAATATTTTCTGCGGTATGGGAAGAGGCACACCGTTGAATTGATGTGGTAATTAATGACAATGCCGTTTGTTCAGCATTTTCCTTTGCCCCTTCTATCTTCTTTGAGATTAATTCAGCGCATTTGATATCAAGTTCTCTTTCCAGCCGGGACAATAACAGTTTTTCCGCTTCATCCCTTGACATATTGGAGATTTTAAGAAGCGTGTTATTTTCTTCTTCTATGATTTTTTCCAGTTCTATGTTCTTTTCATCAAGTTTTTTTTCTTTAATGCCTAAATTAGCGGACAGGGTATCAAGATGCTTTTCCTTTTTTGTTAATAACTCGACTTTTCGTTCCAGGTTGTCGTCTCTTTTACTTAACCTTCTTTCCTGCTGTCTCAACTCGATTTTTGTTTCTTGCATCTCTTTTTCTATTGCTTCTCTGCGTTGAAACAATTCGGCTTTTGCCGAGAGTTCGGCTTCTTTTTTTATTTTTTCAGCCTCTCTCTTTGAATCTTCAATAAGTTGCTTTACCTTCTTTTCCTTTTCAGCCTGTTTTTTTCTTATTACCGCAATGCAGATAAAATAGCCAATGGCGATACAAACAGGAAAAAGGAGATAACAAGGAAACTGGTAGATTTGCATTCTCTAATTATGAGCAGATATATAGCGCCCATCCTCCGGGGAAAAAATGAAAATATAATAGTGGTCGTACCAAACTATGGGAAAAACTACTTCTGAAGGTCGAAAAGCCCTTGCCGGAGAACGGCAAGGCCTAAGGATATGCTACCGGGACCTAATGAGGAATGAAAAAGCGGGATATTATGTAATGTTATGTGCTATATTTTGATAGAATAATGCAACAGTGACAAACATATGAGAAAATACTTACCAAAACACATTTCCGGCAAATTAACGTGAGGGATTAATTTTGCCAGATTTTGTTGTCTGTATATTTTTTCTTTTGGATCCATAAATATCATATTGGATGCTGACCGTTTTGTTAACAATAACATTAGAGAAATCCCAATCAAAAATCGGATGAAACTTTCAGATTAATAAGAAAGTTGCTTTTCATATCCCCTGATTCCAGCAAGAATCTATTGTATTACCAATAAAAATAACCCTTAGTGATGAAGCCTTTCAATCGTTCAACTATTTTTAAATAAGAAATAATAATGAAAATGCTACTAACTGAAAATGGACATTCTTTTAAGAAAAATTATAAAATTCCTTACGAAAATATAATTATAGTGGCAAGGTGTAACTCAATTTCGCATATTCGCATCATTCATTAATAATTCAAATTGCAATAGTAATTTATCTTTTTTGTCAAGTCAAGCTAATTATATATCTAATATTAAAAGGTTTAAGTGTTGCAGGGAAGGTTGTTAAAGATAATATTTTTGCGATTTTCTGATACGGTCTTTGACGCTTGACAAGCTTTTCACTGTTCAGTATAATCGCCTTCCTTTTAGGAATTAAACTGATTTTTAAAAGCATTTTTTGTCTCACGATTTTTAGGAGAATAACTATGAAAGTTGATGTGGAGTTGCCGGAAATAGAGGGTAATGGAGATGAGGCAACAGTTTCTTTTTGGTATGTGGATGAAGATGAGGCGGTTGAAGAAGGTGAAGATCTTGTTGAAATGATTACGGATAAGACGACTTTCAACATAAATGCACCAATTACCGGAAGGTTAGTTGAAATTCATGTACAAGAAGGCGATGTGGTAAAAGTAGGTGATATTTTAGCAACACTTGAGACGGAAGAAGAGGAGGAGGACGAAGACGAAGAGGAAGAGGAGGATGAAGACGAAGAAGAATAGGTGCTGCGGTAAATGGTAAATGGTTAATTTTCAATTTTCAATTTTCAATTTTCAATTTTTTTTTGCCTTCATTATAAAGGTTTTATGTCTTTTGCGAAAATAATTGGTCAGGAACAGGTTTTATCTTTATTTAAAAATGCCCTTCAAAATGAACGTTTAGCGCATGCTTACATCTTTGCCGGTCAGGAAGGGATTGGCAAGATGTTGTTTGCCAGGGAGTTGGCAAAGAAGATATTTTGCCAATCGGGCAAAATCGACGGCGCGTGTGACAATTGCAATATATGCAAAAGGATTGATGCTGATAATTTTACGGATATCTTTTTTCTGTTACCCGAGAAGAACCATCGGGTAATTAAATTAGAACAATTAAAATATCTACAGGAAATTCTTTTTGTAAAACCTTTAGAATCAAAGCACAAAATTGTCATTGTCGAAGATGCGGACAAGATGAATGAGGAAGCCTCGAACTGCTTGCTGAAAACATTAGAAGAACCGCCATTATATGCCATTATACTATTAATAGTAACTTCTTTGGAATCTGTCAGTGAAACGATAAAGTCAAGATGCCAGGTAGTGAGGTTCTCTCCGCTATCACTAAAAGCAATGGAGTATATACTCATTGACAGGTTCCAATTAGATAAACAACGGGCCGGACAACTTGCTTTAATCTCCGGCGGCAGCCTTAAAAGAGCTGCAATGTTTATGGAGGCGAACGCTTTGGAGAAGAAACATTGGCTTGCAGAAAAACTCTTTGAGGTAAGTTTGAAGGATAATCTGACCTTTTCCAAAGAGCTATTAAATGAATGGAATATACAGGACATGGAAGTGTTGGAGGAAAAAAGATCGCACGTAAAAGAACTCTTTTTGCTGTTTTTGATGTATTACCGGGACATACTTATTTGTAAAGCAGGCGGGGCGTATTTTCTTCTCTATTACGATGACTGGAAGGATGCCTTGATAGCGAAAAGTAAATCTCTGTCAGAAAAGACCCTGTTTAAGATTTTAGAGAGAATAAAAACTTCTTTAAAGTATCTCGACTATAATGCCAATATCAATTTATTGATTGAAAATATGATTACCGAGATACTTTACCTTCAATCGGACCCTAAGGCCTCGTTTGCGTGATAATTACGTTGCTGATAACAATTTATCCCACGGGAAAAGAATAATTACGCACCCCATTATCCACCCTGCCGATGTTATGCGACTACATACAGACAAGTCTTTTAAGAAGGGAAATAAGCAAACATTCCCTTCTTAAACAAAATGCAAAACGCTGGTACTCATTCGCAATTACTGAACCGGGACAACATGGGATTGAGGTGAAAAGTGGTTAGCCTTCAAGAGATTATCCAATTAGCTCAAAACATCCGCCTGGACAGTCAACCGGGAGACTGGAAGACGGTCAGCAAAAAACATTTGATCAACATTTTGAACTATATTCACTTCCAGTCCGGCGCCATCCTTATAAATTTCAAGCATCTGAAATACAACAATATCATATCCCTTCCAGCCAGGCCGCAACCGTGCCTTGACGATAGTTTCGACTGCCTTTGGCTTCGACCAAAAGGACTGAAACTGAATTCCTATGAATTCCTCGATATTTTTCTTACTGAGGGAGAAAAACTTATTCGTATTAAAACGGATGTGATGGCTATAAGCGAGGAAGGAATACGTTTCTCTCTCCCTGATACCTGTTATGAACTCGGACATCAGCGGGTAAAAAGGTATTCATGCGAAGGCGTTCAGGTTGATTTCATTCAAAACGGTGCAGTTTTTTCCGGGCGTCTTTTGGATTTTGGCGCCGTTTCATTCTGTGTAGAAGTATCGGCAGTACCGCCTCAATCCTTCTATTGGATAAATCCTGAATGCCCGGTCTATATAGTTTTTAAAGACGAACAGGATACCTTTTATTCAGGGACATGCAGAATCATCAGACAAACCGATGGCCAGAAAACGAGGTCATTCATACTAGAATCCATTGACAAACAGATGCGCAGGTTTAAACCTAAAAAATACCGTAGTTCAAGGCACAAATTGATACCTTCACCAAATATCATCTTCCTGCATCCCTTAACCAGTAAGATGGTCAATCTGGAGGTTGAGGATCTGGCAGGTTCGGGTTTATCTGCGAAGGAGTATTACTACAATTCCATACTTCTGCCGGGTATAATCGTGCCTGAACTTTTTATAGAATTTGCAGATGGTTTTAAGATCAAGTGCAAGGCGCAGGTTGTTTACAGGAATACAGCCAGAACCAAAGACGGCGCAATGTCTGTAAAGTGTGGTATCGCTTTTCTGGATATGGACATCCATGACCAGGGAAGGCTTTCGGGCATTCTGCATCATGTAGCGAACAAAAAAACCTACGCCTGCAGCTGGGTGGATCTGGATGCCCTGTGGAAGTTCTTTTTTGAGACGGGTTTTGTATATCCAGGGAAATATGCCCTTATGCATACCAATAAGGAACGGTTTAAAGAGACGTATGAGAAGCTGTACATAAAAAATCCTGGTATAGCAAGGCATTTCATCTATCAGAGTAATGGGATAATTCATGGACATATATCTATACTCCGTTTTTATGAGAATACGTGGTTGCTTCACCACCATGCCGCGAGCAGGTCAAGTGACAGCATGGCAGGCCTTGTTGTGTTGAACCAGGTTGAGCGGTATATAAACGATTTCCACCGCCTCTATTCAACACACATGAACTATGTTATTTGCTACTTCAGACCAGACAACCGGTTTCCTCATCGGGTATTTGGCGGGGTTACGGAATCGATACATGACCCGAAGGGGTCTTCCATCGATCCTTTTGCCTATTTTCATCATCATAAAAATGCAAATCAAATAGAAATGTCAGCTTTGTGGTCGCTTACGAAAGTGCAACCAGGAGACCTTACGGAGCTTGAAAGCTTTTATAACTATACATCCGGAGGTCTTATGATACACGCCCTGGATTTGGAGCAAAGTATGCTTGATAGTGACGAACTCAGCAAAGAATATCAACGGCTTGGTTTTAAGAGGGAGCGGAGACTCTTCTCTCTGAAGAAAGAGGGTATCCTTAAGGCTTTTATCATGTTAAACATCTCTGATACAGGGTTGAACATGTCAGACCTGACCAATTGTATTCATATTATAGTGCTGGAGTCTGAAGATGTTCCCCGCGATGCCCTTTATTCCTGCCTGTATAAGTTATCAAACTACTATGAGCAGGAAAAAATTCCGGTACTCCTTTACCCTGTCAGCTATGCCGAAGACCAGTCAATACCTTATGATAAGGTATATAATTTGTGGGCACTGAATATGCAGTATACGGATCAGTACTTCGAGTTCATGGAGGGTTTATTTAGTCGTGTTCAAAAGGATAGATTTAAGGATGGCGCAAATTTCGGGTAAATTCCTTTTTTGATAATTTATTTAAAAACTTTGATTATAAATGGGGATGAATGCAAATCGCTTCATTAAACAAGGTTGTAGGTACCGCACATTTTTTCTTTTGATATTCGTGGTAAACGTAAAGACGCCATTTTCTCTCCACTTCTATTTACGCAAAGCATACTGCCGGCAATCTAAATATCTATGAAAACGCCAAAGATAAACAATAGGCCTTTATATAACAGCCGGATAATAGATACTTATATTAAGCTTATTAAAAGAAACTACAGTTATATAAATGTAAGTGAACTTTTAAATTATGCCGGAATGGAACCTTACCAGGTTACTGACGAAGGCCACTGGTTTACGCAGGAACAGGTAGATCTCTTTTACGAAAGGCTGGTAAAACTAACGGGAAATAAAAATATTGCTCGTGAAGCAGGCAGGTATGCGGCATCACCAGAAGCTATAGGAATAATGAGGCAGTATGTCCTTGGTCTTGTTGGTCCGGCAAAAGCTTATGAGATAGCTGGGAAGTACGCTCATAATTTCACTAAATCGGCAATCTATAAATCAACAAAAAGAGGAACCAATAAGGTAGAAATTACGGTTGTTCCGAATGAGGGTGTCAGCGAAAAACTATTCCAATGTGAAAACAGAATTGGTTTTTTTGAGGCTATTGCCATGGTATTTAATTATAGATTACCAGGGGTAGAACATCCAGAATGCCTATTCAAAGGGGGGAATGTTTGCCGTTATATCGTTTCATGGAAAGAATCGCCGTCATCTTTTTGGAAAAAAATAAGAAATTACGCAAGCATATTTTTTGCAGCAGCATGTCTTGGTTCTTATTTCATCCATCCGTGGATAACGCCGATAACGGTTTTTCCATTTTCCGTCTTTGTTGTTTTGTTATTAACCCTCTATGCCGGAATCATCGAAAAAAGGGAATTAAATGCAGCCATAGACAACCTCAGAGATTCGTCTGATAAGCTCCTGGAGCAGGTTAATGTAAATTATAATAATGCCCTAATGATAAATGAAATAGGACTTGCCATCAGCAAGCAAATGGATATTGATGGCATTCTATCAAACGTCGTGCAGATTTTTGAGAAACGACTCGATTATGACCGTGGTTTAGTCCTTTTGGCAAATCAGGATAAAACCAGACTGGTTTTTCGCGCAGGTTTTGGATATACAGAGGAATTGTTAAGTATGCTGAAGAATACCCGTTTCAATTTAAACAGGCCAGAATCAAAAGGGGTGTTTGTTGTTTCCTTTCGTGAACAAAGACCCTTTTTGATAAATGATATTACGGAAATAGAAACTACCCTTTCCCCACACAGTTTGAATTTGGCTAAAAAAATGGGGATCAAATCCTTTATCTGTTGCCCTATAATTTACGAGAAAAAGTCGCTGGGAATCCTTGCCGTTGATAATGTAAAGACAAAGAGGCCGTTGTGCCAGAGTGATATAAGTTTATTAATGGGTATCGCACCCGAAATCGGGATAAGCATTCATAATGCCACTCTTATCGAAACTAAAGAGCGACAATTCAAGTCTATACTCCTGGTACTGGCAGCAAGTATTGATGCCCGCGATTCCCTGACGGCCGGACATTCTGAAAAGGTTACAGCGTATGCCCTGGGTATCTGCAATGAATTAAATATGCCAAAGGATTATTGCGAAATGATCAGGGTGGCGGCGCTACTGCACGATTATGGCAAGATAGGCATCAAAGACGCTGTCTTAAAGAAAGAGGGGAAGCTGGACATCGAAGAGCGTAAGGAGATAGAAACGCATACGACAAAAACCAGGAAAATATTGGAACAGATAAACTTTGAGGGCATTTATACGGAGGTTCCCTACATTGCAGAGTGTCATCATGAAAAGATCGATGGAAGCGGCTATCCAAAAGGCCTTAAGGGAGAAGATATTCCCTTGGGAGCCAAAATAATCGCTGTGGCGGATTTTTTTGAAGCTATCACATCAAAACGTCATTACCGGGACCCTATGCCCATTGATATAGCGTTTCAGCTTTTAAACGAGGAAGGTAAAATACATTTTGACAAAAATGTTATAGAGGCATTTATTAGTTATTATAACAGAGGAAATAACAATCAAAAAACAGTAACAATTTAGTATTTTGAAAAATTCCAACAATGTAGTGCGACGAACCTCGTCGCACTACAAATGACAATTTCCAGTTGTCATTAGAATTTGTTTCTTATTTCGTGCTTTGTGCTTGTTTGGTTCTGTCTATGCCAGCTTAGGTTTTAAAAGAGAAACACTCGAAGACTTTTTGCTCCCTTAAGCCCCCCCAAGAGGGGACTTCTCAAATTCCCCTCTTGGGAGGGGCAGGGATGGGTTAACGGCATAATGAAAAACCTTGTAACACTTTAGTCTTTTTCAAAAAATTAAAGTGTTACAAAAAACATGATTGGCTATTTGACTAAGCCTTAGGTTTACGCCCACTGCAACAAATTACCGGCGTGTAAGTAAATCTTCTGGGATTGGTAAAAAATTCATTAAACTCACCCAAAAATTCTCCATACCCCCCCGCATATTCTTTAAAATGGAAATTTATCTTTCCAGAGACAACTTCAAATTTTTTCATCCAGTTGAAGGCATCGGTATCCTTTAATTCCCCAAATATAAGGTGATGAGAGGCAACATCTATGTTTATATCCTGATAGCCAAGATCATACAGGAAAGAATAAAGCTTTCTCCCCATGTAAGGGTCAAAATTTGCCTTTTCTTCTAAATATTTCATTATAGCGAAGAGGGTCATTTCCAGCCTTGGAGAAAGACCAAAATGGTTTAAACAATTATGGTCAAGATCGATCAGACATAAAATACCCCCGGGTTTTACAATCTCGGATATATTCTTAACGATATCAAAACTGCTCGAACGATAGTATTCCAGAAGAAATCGTACCCAAACAAAGTCAAACACCCCCAGGTTGTTGAGAGGTTCCGGTATATCTTTACATATAAATTCTATTCTTTTGACACCGTAACGTTCTTTAGCATATTCAATTCTTTTTTCTGATCCATCCACACCTATTGCCACACCATCAGGCTGAACCAATTTATGAAGTATAGAGGTTGTTTTTCCTGAACCACAGCCGATATCAGCTACACGCATACCTGTCTCTATACCAGCACAGAGCGCCTGTTTCTCGACAACGCTGGTATCTGTTTTTATGTCCAGACGCAAAGCCTCTTCATCATTTTCCATTAAGTATTCTTTGCCCTGCATGTCTTTAAACTCCTGGGTTATTAGAATTCAGAATCAGATTTAAAAACGGATGGATATTTTTGGTGATAGTGTGAATTTAGCCAGCTCTTTTTACCTGCCTTATTAGACTTGTAAATGGCATAGAAATTCCTCATGTTCTTTAATTTAAGAAATGATTTCAGAAGGCGATACTGGAATGTAGGAAAAGAATATATTCGATTCTTGATATAATTGTTGCCTATATATACAGTATCTATCTCCACCCCTTGTGGCTGATGTACAAGATAAGAGAATCGGTATTTGTCCCAATCCTGTGGGAAGTTTTGATAAATTAATCTGCCCCCCCCTTGCAGTTGCTCCATCAACTGGGTACCGGGAAGAGGAGTAATCAAGGTGATCTGAACAATATCAATTCCCGATTGGACTAAGAAATCAGCTAATTCTTCATAGTATAGAGGAGATTCATTATCATTGCCAATTATAAATGCCCCCAATACCCCTATTCCGTACTTATGAAAACGATCCACTACTTTTTTATAATTCTCCACGCCAATCTTTAGATTGATCCCCTTTTTCATGTCCTTTAGCATTCCCTGGCTGATAGTCTCAAAACCGATAAACACATACATGCATCCGGATTGGGCTGCCAGCTCAATCACTCTCTCATCATCTGCTGCGTTAATAGAAGTCTGCATCCACCACCGCTTATGTAGTCTCCGCTGTATCATCACCTTAAATAATTCCATAGCCCGATTTTTACTCTCCGGGCTATAACCAATCAGGTTATCATCTACAAAGGTTATATATTCACCCCGTATCTCCTCCAGCTCATTCAGTATCTCCTGGGGCTTACGTTGACGATATGCTTTACCAAGATGCCTGGAGACAGAGC
>MHYI01000003.1:19046-21056 GCA_001828295.1 Planctomycetes bacterium RBG_16_41_13
CATACTGTAGCGCCTCGTCCGGAAGCATAGAGACGTGTATTCCCCCCATAACCACCTTTATTTTTCGTTCACGGTACATAAGCGCAATTTCGTAAGCACGGCTAATAGTAGTAGTAAAGGCAGTGATACCCACCAGGTCCGCTTCTTCAAACACAAACTTATCGAAGTTTTCATCTACAATTTTAACATTCCAATCTGAGGGGGTTACTGCGGCTACATAGGCCAGGCCTAATGGGGGAAAGGTTGAAAATTTGCTCAGGAGATAACCACTTCTGCGACCCACCGGATTTATTAATAAAAGTTTTTTCATGCGTTATTTGTACTCTAAATACCACTTAATTTGAATAATAATTTTGTTATGATACATTGAACAGGTTTTTGCAAAGTATTAATACTCTGCAATAAACTTTAATAAAATGGCCGTCTTCGTGTTAATTTTTTTTTGATTGATAAAAATATTTAGATTTGATTATATAGGCACGTTATCACACTTGAACCTTTGCATTTCATATCTTATCTCAAACAGGAGGATGTTTACTATGGGTCGAAAAGGGTTATGGAAGGGACTAACTGTTCCTCTCTGTGTATTGTTTGTCATCTGTATCATTCCAAACGCTTATGGTTCCGGTTTCGCGATCTTTACCCAAGGGGCTACTGCCCTCGGACAGGCAAATGCCGTAATTGCCAACGCTGATAGCCCGTCGGCTATCTTTTTTAATCCTGCATTGATTAATAAACTCACCGGGACACAGATAGAATCGGGAACGACCGTGCTTTTGCCTTCTAATGAATTTAAAAGTGATGTAACGGGAAAGACCTTTAGGACTGAAGATGACATGTTTTTCCCTTCCACGGTTTTTATCACCCATAAGTTCAATGATAAGGTTAGCGCCGGACTGGGCGTCTTTAACTCTTTTGGATTGGGAATTGACTGGGGTGATGAATGGGAAGGAAGGTACATAGCTACCAATTCAGAATTACAAACCTTTAATTTCAACCCTGTGGTATCGTATCAGATAATGCCAAATATCGCATTCGCTGCAGGAGTTAACTACGTACTGCTCGATACTACTTTAGAGAAACAGATAAATCTGTCTCCCTATGGACTATCCGACGCCGGACAACAATTTGACGGAGATGGTGATGGAATTGGATATAATCTTGGCTTTATCTACGACATTAACGAAGATATTTCCATCGGTACATCGTACCGCAGCAAAATCGAGGTTGATATTGATGGCGATGCCGATTTTGACCTTCCCAACGGCACCCCTTCACTAATCAGCACACTATTTCAAAATACCGGAGGCAATGCAGACCTGACCCTTCCGCAACAGGCTCATGTGGGAATTACCTATAGAGGCATAGACCGTCTGACGCTGGAAACTGGTTTGAGATGGGAAGGTTGGTCTTCCTTTGACGAATTAAAGATAAATCTTGATCAGCCCGTTGCCGGCAGTAAAACATCCGTTACCGAAAAAGATTGGAAAGATACCTATTCAGTAAATCTTGGCGCCAAATATCAGATAAATAAAACATTTGCATTGCTTGCAGGTTACCTGTACAGCGGAAACCCTGTGCCTGACAGGACTTTTGATCCCATTGTCCCTGATGCCAATACACATCTTATTACCCTCGGAACAAATATTAAATTCAAACAATTCAGAATCGACATAGCATATGGTTATCAGCGGCTTGAAGGCAGGAGTAAAAACAATTCCCTTGATGATAATCCCTCTGACTCCTTAGTAAATAGTGCCACCAGCGCCAATGGGAAGTATGATAGTGATCTCCACTTGATTGGTATCAGCCTGGTGTATAATTTTTGATTGTATACATGGAATGCATATATTTATGGAATGCATATATTTATAGAACCCCCCCCCAAATTCTTTTGTTGGTAGTTAAAATGGTGAACGGATTATCTGCCTGAGCAAGACTTCACTTTTCAGTGACAAAGAACGTATTGCGCAGTAGTATCCTTTTACAAAAAAAACCACCCGCATGCCA
>MHYI01000003.1:21109-22081 GCA_001828295.1 Planctomycetes bacterium RBG_16_41_13
AAAAAACGAAAAATCCCCTGTCGTCGTCCTATTGCCGGAGAGAAAATGGGATACCCATGCCTGCAAATGCAAGAACCTCAAAATCATTCAAAAACAAAGAAGTACCGGATAGAGTCGAAGTGAAATCGTTTCGCGATTTAAGCCGGTTTTTTATAATTTGTTGCAAAAAGACAAAAAATCAGTAGTATTTTGTAAGCCTCGTATTTAACCTTTTGAAAGAAACAGAGTAAAATGATTGCTATATCCAAATACATATCAAATTACTGCGAGAAAGCAATAATAGGTTTATTGCTTGCAGCGGTTGCCATTATTCCTCTATTTTTTGATATACGTCTGTACAGCGTTTTTGACCTTAGCAAGGTCGCTGCTTTATATTTTTTTTCAATAACTACGCTCGTAATCTGGACAATATTACTAACAGTCAAACATGATTTTTCGTTTTCTCATATTTCGATAAACACGCCTATTCTTGCCTATATAGCAATCTTTATCATTGCAACAACGGTATCGATAAATCCGGTTATGAGCCTTTTCGGTACCTACAAGCGTTTTGAAGGGCTGGCGGCGACGCTCTGCTATATATTCCTCTTTTACGTCACAATACATTTCATCACTACGCGTACAAGGCTTTATATGCTTTTGATATCTATGGCCGGTTGCGCGGTAATTTCTTCAATTTACGGGATTTTTCAGCGATGCGGTGTGGACTATTTTACCTGGAGCAGCAGCGGCCCCCGGGTATTTTCAACATTTGGAAATCCTGTATTCTTTGCAGCACAGCTTGTTATGGTACTGCCCGTGGCCGTTTCTTTATTTTTCATCGGCTTTACTGCGCGTAAAGACGCCGTTACGAAGAAGTTGTCCGGCATGGCAGGCAGCGCTCATGCCGGCCATTTTTTATCGCCAGGCATTACGGGGAACGATGGAGAAGAGGGTATTTTCATTAACAACCGGTATGTCATCTGGAGTTTT
>MHYI01000003.1:22144-22269 GCA_001828295.1 Planctomycetes bacterium RBG_16_41_13
GTCGTACCGTTTCTCTTTTTCATTTTTATAAAACGATCTACCGAAAGGTATCCATTCTTAATACTGGTTGTTTCATTCTTTCTTATAGGGATATTCTTTAATGTAAAGCCTGAAACGTCATTTAT
>MHYI01000003.1:22372-29051 GCA_001828295.1 Planctomycetes bacterium RBG_16_41_13
ATTGCCGGAAAATTTTCCGTTACAGGGTCCTCCTTCTCCAGGATTTTTCAATATCTGGCGGCTATTGAAATCATAAAGGACTATCCGGCCCTTGGCATTGGCCCCGATACCATAGGAATTGTCTTTCAAAAAAATCTGGCAAAGGTATTTTCTGTTTTAGAAGAGGATAATGGATTTCAATTCCCCCGTCAGGACAGAATTCATAACGATATCCTTGATACTGCCGCTACGAGGGGCATCTTTGGTTTGGGTACGTATGTCTGGCTGTTGACTGCCTTTGGGGTATATGTTGGCAGTAATTACAGGAGATTAAACAATCGGGATAAGATCCTTATACTGGGCCTTTCATCCGGAATAGTTTGCTATCTCATCCAGAATCAATTTAGCTTTGGAAACACCCCCATTGTGACGCTTTTCTGGGTGATGATGGGGCTTTGTATTTCGATAATAAAGATAAATACTGCCGAAGGAACTAGCGCGGGTGAAGAGGCGCAGTTAAGGGGCAAAAAAATCCTTCAAAAGAAAGAGAAGGGGCTTCCGCCCGGCAAAATCTGTTTCAGGTGGATTTGTTGCGTATTGATACTTGCCATGTTGGGTGGTATCTCTCTCTTTGTTTTGCGTATATACAAGGCGGATATGAATTTTGAATATGGCAGAAGGATATTGAATTATTCCGGGAGAGAAAATGCAGAACTGATGGTTGACAAAGGACTGTTCTTTATCAACAGGGCAGTGCTTCTTAATCCATATGAAACTACGTATCGTGACGAATTATGCAAAGTATATATACAAAAAGCATCAGATACAAATGATGAGAAATGGGTACAAAAGGCATTTGTCCATGCGGGTAATTCATTAGCCGCTATACCGCAACATTTTATAGGTTTTTTCCATTTTGGTATGATTTACCAGATGTTAGCGGAAAAATTTAACCGGCCTACGGTTGATCAGGCAATTGATTTTTATAGCAAAGCAATAGAAATGGACCCGTTTCAGGCGCAATTTCACGGCAATCTTGGGTTTTTATATCTCAACAAAGGGAATACGGATCGCGCACTGGAAGAATTCTATCAGGCGTATTTGATTCGGCCAGCAACTGTCACCTATTTAGAGCGATTGACCAATATTTATTTACAAAAAGGAGCGATAGAGAAGGCATTCTATTTTGCGGAAAAGGCGGTTGAAATAAACCCCGCAGAACCGGTGTATTATAATAATTTAGGCGCGATTTTTCTTAAAAAAGGCATGCCGGATAAAGCGATTGAGAGTTTCAAAAAGGCGCTGGATCTTAGTCAGAACGGACAAGTTTACCTGGAGAATTTAACAAATGCCTGTTTATCTGCGGGGAAATATGAAGAACTTTTGGATTGTTACAAAAAACTCATTGAACGGAATCCTTCTGTTGCAGACTACTATAATAACGTTGGCGTTATTTATAAAAGAAAACAACAATATGATGAAGCCGTCCGATATTCGCAGAAGGCAGTGGCATTGGCGCCTGAGAATCCCATTTATACACACAATTTAGCGGGGGAATATGTTGATTTACAGAAATATGCCCTGGCAGAACCACTTTTGCGCGAGTTTAATATGACTTATCCGGAGCATGGTTATGTAAATATTAATTTGCTCCTTGCGGATATTTACCTGAAGAATTTCGACTGGGAAAACGCAATGCACGAGTGCCAGAGAGTAATTCAAATAGATAATAAATCAATCGACGCCCACAGGATACTTGGTGTTGTTTATTATA
This sequence comes from Planctomycetes bacterium RBG_16_41_13, assembly GCA_001828295.1. Next base: position 24,126 of record MHYI01000003.1, read on the forward strand.
ATATGAAACAATATGACCTGGCTAAGGATGCGTTGGAAAAAACGCTAACGCTTGCGCCAGATGACAAGGTCGCCTTGGAATTACTCGAAAAGATTGAAGAAAAAACCAGGGGATAAATGATGGCGCCGGCGAGGTTCGTATGCGTTGTTCTTTTTCCCGTTGCTTTCTTATACTATTTTTGCTATTTATAAACCCATGTTTAAATCATATGACCTTATAAAAAAACTGGAACCAAAAATTGGCGAAGATGAAGCTAGGGACCTTATCGAGTTCATTGAGGCTTGCAAGGGGGACGGTGCAACCAAAGCAGACATTGAGTTGCTAAAAATCGACGGAGAAAAAACGAGAAACGAGCTTGATGCTAAAATTGAACGAACAAAAAGCGAGCTTGAAGACAAAATTGAACGGACAAAAAATGAGCTTGATGATAAAATTGATCGAACAAAAAGTGAACTTGAAGGTAAAATCGACCGAACAAAAAGTGAGCTTGAAAATAAAATTGAAAATTCCAAGCTTGAACTATCAGGCAAAATCTATATTGCTAAAATCGACCTGCTTAAGTGGCTTTTTGGTTTCTGGATTACCCTCTTAGGCACAATTGTCTTCCTGTGGTTTTCTAAATAATCATTCCTAAACGAACATTTTTAAAACACATTCATTTCTTTGCCTGTCCTCCATTATTTTTTTAAACGAATTTATTTTTAAAAAAAATACTTCATAACCACAAAACTATACAGGCATAGTGGAGAAAATGTGCATGGACGTCTTTTTTAACCCCTCATCGGTTGCCATTATCGGCGCTACGGAAAAAGCCGGCAGTTTGCCTGGAATTATCCTGAAAAATCTTCTTGATATGGGTTTTGCCGGAAGGATTTATCCCGTAAACCCGAAATATAAGGACGTTTTTGGTTTAAAATGTTTTCCTGCCCTGTCTGATATTTCTGAGGAAATTGCGCTTACCGTTATTGCCATACCGGCATCGTTTGTATTGGAAATCGTGAAGCAGCAAGCGCAGAAGGGAATTCATTATTCCGTAATAATCAGTGCGGGATTTCGCGAAATGGGCGCAGAGGGGATTCAAATGGAAGAGGATATCCGGAAAGTTGCGCTTGAAAATAATATTCGCATTATCGGCCCCAACTGCCTGGGGGTTTTAGATAATTATGCGAACTTTACCACCTCTTTTTTGTCATGGGAAAGGATTACTAAACCAAAAAGGGGCGCCCTCTCCATTCTTTCACAAAGCGGGGCATTTGCCATCACTGTATTGGATTTAGCGGCCCAGGAGGGAATAGGTATCGCTAAAATGGTGAATTACGGAAACCGGATGGACGTGGGAGAGTCCGATCTTTTGCCGTTTTTAAGGGAAGACCATCATACAAAAGTTGTAGCCATTTATATGGAATCGGTTGATCATGGAAGAAGGTTTATTGAAGCCGCAAAAGCCTGTTCCAGGGAAAAGCCTATTGTGGTGTTGAAAGTAGGAAAGGGAGCTGCAGGGGCAGCGGCTGCTCAATCGCATACCGGGGCAATCGCAGGAAACTATGAAATATATAAAGCGGCATTTCTGAAGGCAGGCATTATTGAGGCAAATGGCCTTGAAGAATTTATTGACGGGATAAAGGCCCTTTCCATGCAATCCCCTCCCATGGGTAACAAAATATTAATCGTAACAAATGGAGGGGGTTTTGGCGTTATTGTGGCGGATTATTGCGCCGGCAATGGTTTGGAAGTGACTCCTCCTTCGCCCGAATTAAAGGAAAAATTAAAGGAAAAATTTGCTAAGTTTTACGTTGTGAATAATCCTGTAGACTTAACGGGAAGCGCGTGCGATGATGATTATCGCGTTGCTTTACAAACGTGTATGGTCGAAAGCGACGAATATGATGCTGTTATTATTATACCGCTTATGTCGCCGAAAGGGATGTCTGAGAAAATTGTATCCGTTATTGATGAGACAATGAAGGCGTCAGGAAAACCTGCTATTGTGTGTACCGTTGGAGGAGTTTTCGCCATGAAGATAAAACGGTTATTGGAGGAACGGCATTATCCCGTATACCCCTCTCCGGAAAGAAGCGCAAAGGCCATGTCCATGTTGCTGAAAAGAAAGATGTTACAGGCGCATTAAAGAAAAGGCAGATAAATTAAAAATTTTCATTCACAATTAAATTGATTTTTGGTAAAAATAATAAGGCGTTGGTGCCGGGGAAAAGCCTTGGGAGTATATTGCTCAGTTTTGGGCTTATCTGAGCAGCTTCGACACCGACGCTCTTTTTTTTTATTTACGCAAAATCGTAACAATGTTTGCCGCATAGTGTAGGGTAGAAGCATTTGCTATAAATTGTCGTAAATGCGTTCGTACCTAAACTGGCAAATGCTTCGCCCATACCCAGGTAGAATGGCTACCGTGTATTAAGCCGGTAAATCATAAACAGATACTTCTTGAATAGAGAGTATCGCGGCCTTTACCTTTATAGAAAATATCATTCTTTATGGCACCTCCTGAAATAGAAAAATCTGATCTCCAGTCGATTGAAAAGATCGTAAACGGCCGTACAAGGATTAAAAAGGAAATTGCAAAGGTCATTATCGGCCAGGAAGATGTTATTGACGAACTTCTCGTTGCCCTTTTTTGCAAAGGGCATTGTCTTTTTGTGGGAGTTCCAGGCCTTGCTAAGACATTACTGGTAAGTACGTTAGCAGATGTTTTGAATTTGAAGTTTAATCGCATCCAGTTTACGCCAGACCTCATGCCTGCAGATATCACAGGCACAGATATTTTAGAGACGGATCACGATACGGGAAAAAGGTTTTTCAAATTTATTAAAGGTCCTATTTTCTCCAATATTTTGCTCGCGGACGAAATTAACCGCACACCACCAAAGACGCAAGCTGCCCTGCTTCAGGCGATGCAGGAAAACAAAGTGACTGCAAGCGGCGCTACCTATAAACTTGATCCCCCTTTCATGGTATTTGCTACCCAGAATCCCATTGAACAGGAAGGCACCTATCCTCTGCCTGAAGCACAACTTGACCGGTTTATGTTTCAGATTAATGTAGAGTATCCTTCCAGGGAAGAGGAAATAGAAATTGTGAGAACCACCACCTCTGCTTTTAAACCCTGCGTTTCTAAAGTATTCAGTCCCGAAGAAATAATACATCTTCAGGAATTGGTTACCAGGGTGCCTGTTGCTGATCATGTGCTTGACTATGCCGTAAGATTGGTTCGCGCTTCCAGGCCAAACGATTCAGAGGCGCCTGATTTTATTAAAAAATGGATTAGCTGGGGGGCAGGTCCCCGCGCATCGCAGTATCTTATCCTTGGCGGCAAGGCCAGGGCGATATTGGATGGCAGGTATGCGGCGACATGCAGCGACGTTCGTAAACTTGCAAAATCCATATTACAACACCGCATTATCACGAATTTTCATGCAGAAGCCGAAGGGAAAACGTCCCTTCACATTATCGACCAGTTGGTTGACGCCATTAAAGAATGAATGAAACACGGCGCAACGTAGCCGCAACCGCATCCCCTTCTCTTTTTCCCCTTTTGCAAGGTTCGGCAGGGGGAGTGTAAAAAAATACGAAATTCGAAGCACGAAATACGAAACAAATTCTAATGACAAAATGACATGGCTGGTGGCTGATAGCTGATAGCCAAATTGCCATGAGCCATGAGCCAGGTAGCCATGAGCCAGTTTTGTATTTCGCATTTCGTGCTTTATATTGTTGCCTGCCTGTGCGTGATCGCACGCAGATAGGTATGTTTTGGATTTGTTTTGAATTTTATGCGTTGTTATTCGAATTTGTTTCGTGTTTCGTGTTTCGGATTTTGCAATGCGTGGATTACTTCTAAAAAATGCCTGAAAATCCTTTCGATCCAATAACACTCTCAAAGATTGCGAATATGGAATTGCGCGCAAGGCTGGTAGCGGATGCGGTAATGTCCGGCATTCATAAAAGCCCTTACACCGGTTCCAGCATCGAATTCCTTGAGCATAAAGAGTATTCTCCCGGCAATGAGATAAAACATATTGACTGGAAGGTACAGGCAAAGACGGATAAATATTATGTAAAACAATTTGAGGAGGAAACAAATCTTAAAAGCTACCTCTTTGTCGATACCAGCGGTTCTATGGGATATAAGTCAAAAGGGGTAAGCAAACTTGAATATGCAATTACCCTTGCGGCCTCTCTGGCGTATCTGCTGCTAAGACAGTCCGATCTAGTGGGATTGGTTTGTTTCAGCGAAGGCATGAAGCAGTATGTGCCTCCTCGGTCGAGGCTTTCCCATTTTTATGCGATAATCAAAACACTTGAAGGATTAGAGGCAGGGGGGGCGTCCAATATCGGTGCCGTTCTTAAAGAATTTGCTGAAAAGATCCGCCATCGCTCATTAATTATCATAATATCTGATTTTTTTGATAATAGGGAAGAAATTATACGGCAATTAAAATATTTCCATTTTAAAAAGAACGAAGTATTATTATTTCATATTCTGGACCCTTATGAACTCACTTTCCCATTCGAAACAATTACTTATTTTGAATCGATGGAAGACGAGAGAAAGATACTGGCAGACCCAAAGACGATAAAAGACCGGTATCTGGCAGAAATAAACCGCTTTATTGATCAATTCAAAAAAACATGCCTGGAAAATCAGATAGATTACTGGCTGATAGATTCTTCCACACCTCTTGACCAAACGTTAATTCAGTTTTTGGCGCGAAGGGAAAACGTCCTCCGTTCAATCATCAGGATATGACACACCACGATATCAGTAATTTCTTTGCATTATTTGGTAAAATATTTAATGGAGAAATCTGAAACACAAAATACGAAATCCGAAGTCCGAAATACGAAACAAATTCGAATAACAACGCATAAAATTCAAAACAAATCCAAAACATACCTGTCTGCGTGCGA
>MHYI01000003.1:29061-33510 GCA_001828295.1 Planctomycetes bacterium RBG_16_41_13
GCAGGCAATAAAACTGGCTCATGGCAACTTGGCTCATAGCCATCAGCTATCAGCCATGAGCCATGAGCCATGAGCCGTTTCGTATTTTTTATTTCGTGCTTGTTTGGTTTCTGGCTATGCCAGCTTAGGTATCTGTTTATCAACATTTTTGGGGGTATAAGGCATATGGCACATCATTTTAAGAATGCTGAAGAATGTTGGAGGTCTATCCTGTCAGATGTAAAAGGAAACGCCGGCTTACTGAGTGAAATCAAAAAGTTTGCGGAAGAAAACACTGCTCCGGCAAAGATCGTTTTTGGAACATCCGGCTGGAGAGGGGAAATGGGCACAGACTACACTTTTCATACGGTGCGCATAGTAACCACAGCAATAATCGAAATGTTTAAAAACGCAGGCGCTGAATTACTGGGCGCTTTAGGGGTGGAGAATTTCGGGGATATAAAAAAACGCGGCGTAATTGTGGGACACGATAACAGGTTCCTTGGTCCTGAATTTGCAAATGCTGTTATGGGTTTACTGTCTAAGGAAGGCATCAGGGTGTATTACGCAGGTGAAGCGACCACACCTGAATTGTCTGCCTCGATTGAAATGGTAAATGCCGCTGGCTCGATAAATTTAACCTCTTCACACAACCCTGCCAATTATGCCGGGTTTAAGTTTAATCCGGCAGATGGAGGCCCTGCCGGCGCTGAGGTCACAAATGTCATCGAAAGGAATGCAAATCAATTAATGGCAAACAACAAAATCATACCGGAGATTTTGCCCGGAGATGTAGAGAAGATAGATACCATAAAACTTTATAAAGATTTTCTTCTACGCCGGGGCACATTGGATATTGAGAAAATCAGGCGATTTATTCAAAACGAAGATTGTTTTATTTGCATAGATCATGTTCACGGCGCATCAAGAAAAAGGCCTGCTTCAATTGTCGGAGAAAGCGACAAAATATCTTATCTGAGGACAGAAGACGACTATTTGTTTGGCGGCATTCCTCCGGAGCCTTCTGCCAGAAACATACAACCAGCAATGGATATGCTGAAGGGAAGAGGAAACAGATTTAAGCTGGGGGTAGTTATTGACCCGGACGGAGACAGAATACGATTTACTGACGGAAACAGAGATATCACCATAAACCATTTTGGCGCGATGGCGCTCCACTTTTTACATACGTATAAAAACATTTCCGGCGTATTGGTAAAGTCGGTAGCAACCAGTAATTTTGGAAATGCCATTGCTCAAAAACTGGGTATTCCGGTAAAAGAAACGGCCGTAGGGTTTAAGAATTTCAGGCCCTATATGTTACAAAAAGCCAGAGAAAGGGCAATTGTCGCCTACGAAGAGAGCGACGGAATAACCGGGTACAACAATACACTTGAAAAAGACGCCTTGTTTGGCCTTTTGATCGCCATTGAAATGATGGCTGTTACAGGAAAAAACATCAGTGAATATCTTTGCGTGCTGGAAGAAGAATTCGGCGCATACTATCCTGAAAGGGCAGGAATTGAAGTTGCGCGTTCTCTGGCAGGGGAGCCGCTCGCAAAAAAACTTTCTCAACTAATGGGAAGATTGAAAACAGGTGAAGAATTTTTGATAGGGGAAAAGAAAAAAAAAATAGCGTCTGTTATCACCACAGATGGCATTAAAATAGTACTGGACGATAATTCCTGGTTTTTGATTCGTCCGTCTGGCACGGAACCAAAAGTAAGATTTTATACAGAAACAAGATCTCAGGGTGAAGCGGCGGCAATGATTGACGCCGTAAAATCCATTACAAAAGAGGCGCTTAGATAGGATTCAATATCATTTTGAACAGGAGAGCAGATATGTCGATTAAGGAAAATCTGGAAAATGTAAAACAAAACATCGCTAATGCCGCAATTAAAGCGGGAAAGAAGCCGGAAGATATCACCCTGGTGATGGCAACAAAAACGGTGGATGTTGACCGGATACGGGAAGCAATCAAAGCTGGCGGGAATATCATCGGTGAAAATAAAATACAGGAGGCGCTCAAAAAATACCAGGAACTGAAAGATGAAAAGGTGGAATGGCATTTTATTGGGCATTTGCAGACAAATAAAGTAAAAGATGCCCTGAAATTTGCACATATGATACATTCCGTAGACAGACTTCCACTGGCAGAAAAACTCGATCACCGGCTCATGCAGGAAGGGCGTTCCCTTGATATCCTTGTGCAGGTCAATACTTCTCATGAAGAGAGCAAGTATGGCATCGAACCGGAAAAGGCAATATCCCTGATAAAACAGATAGCAAAATACGACACGTTAAATATTCGTGGACTTATGACTATAGGGTTATTTACAAAGGACGAGGTAAAGATCCGGAAGTGCTTCAAAGTGTTGAAAGCACTTTGCGACAATATTACTACGGAAGGGATCGAAAGGGTGCAAATGAATTACCTATCCATGGGAATGACAAATGATTACCAGATAGCTATTGAGGAAGGCGCAAACATGGTAAGAATCGGCACAGCAATTTTCGGGGCAAGAAATACTCCCGATGCATATTACTGGCCAGCAGAAAAAACGTAACACTTTAGTCTTTTGAAACGGGAAATTGTCATTTGTAGTGCGACGAGGTTCGTCGCACTACATGAGTTTTCAAAGAGCTAAAGTGTTACGAAAAAACAGACCGGTGAGATTGCGCAACAAAATAACTATTGAAAAAGGATACTCCATATTATTGGTGGATTCGTCGCGAAAAGGCCGCGCCTTAATCCACCCCACACTGGTTCAGGAAAGAAAAGGGTTTGCTGGGTTTTCCTGAGGGAAAGCAGCAAATCAAGAAACAGAAAATTTGAAGAAAATGCGTTCTTCAAAAGAAAAGGCGGAAGTGGCCGCAAATTGCGACCACCTTAAAAAGCTTAAATATTCTTCTGCCTTAGAAATTCATGGCAGACGTTCACGACAAGAAAACCAGAAGTTTATAACATGTCAAATTAATTGGATGCCTATCATAAGGCAAAAGAGGAGGTGTAAATGGAAAAAGAAGAGCTTTTAGAAGATTATAAATACGCTTTTAAATCTCCTAAAAGTGTAAACCAGGAGGATGTGTAATGGGCATGATAACGAAACAAATCAAACACCCTTATATCACAATGAATAAAAAAATAAGAGGTGGTGCGCCTGTTATTTCTGACACGGGTATCCGGGTGCTGGATATAGCCATTCGATATGAAATCATGGGGCAGTCCCCGAAGATATAATGGTTGTACTACCACAGATAAACCTTCCGCAGATTCATGATGCACTTTCATACTACTATGAACACAAGAACGAGATAGATAGCATATGGAAATCAGCAATTCAGGAAACCGAAATATGAAGAAATTGCGTTCTTCCATTCTGGAGAAGAAGCTTGGCAAGATTAAAGATATACACTGGCGAAAATGTTGATGTCCGTATTGCTGAAGGTTTAAAGAGGCGTGGAATTTAGGCTTTTTCTGCTCATGAAAAAGAGATGATGGGTGCCTCTGATATAGAACATTTCAAGCATGCGTCAGCCATGAAAGCAGTTATTTTTACCCATGAGCATCATTTTCTAAAAACAGTCATCATGTTGCATTAGCAACACCCAGAAACGATGAAAATAGTTTTATAGCCATATCATATTGCGGTACATGTAGTTAAGCTATTTTTTGTAGTCTTATTTTCGAGACAGAAGATTTATTGCTGAGGAGTTTTATATTGAGTATTGAGGAATTTGAATCTGCTGAAACAGCAAAAGAGTTTCTTTTTAAAATAATAGGTCTTCCATTGGAAAAAACAGGGGAGATTATATCTGACCTATTAGATGTATATCTGGGTATAAAAGTGAAAGAATGGAGATATAAAAGAATGGTGGATACCATTCTCAAAACCAGACAATACTTAAATGACAAAGGTGTAGATCCGAGGATTGTCCCATTAAAGATTTTGCATCCTTTATTGGAATCAGCTTCTTTAGAGGATGATGAAAATATGCAGGGAAAATGGGCTTCTTTACTAGCAAATGCCGCCGATCCAATACAATCAGATGACATTCATTCAAGCTATATTGAGATACTGAAGCAATTAACTCCAATAGAAGCGAAAATCCTTGATGTTTACTATACCATGTACTTGGATGAAAAAATACGATGGGAAAGGACTGGATTTGGACATAAAAGCGAGTTTCAGGTTTTTAAAAGAAATGTATGTAATAATTGCAATTTATCCCCTGAACGGTTCGATGTAATTGCTTGTAATCTGATAAGGTTAAATTTATTACAATTACCTGGTATAACCGATGCTGCTGCCGTTATAAACGAGACAAAAGATAAAAAGTTTCCTCTCGTAATAAAGACATATGAATTTGTTCAGTTAACACCGCTGGGAGAAGGTTTTGTTAAAAGTTGCCAATATGGTAGGAAAGGCAGGGCAACCTCATGAAATAAAAAAAACTTATGCCCCA
>MHYI01000004.1:0-990 GCA_001828295.1 Planctomycetes bacterium RBG_16_41_13
TTATTTCTTTAACCAGGGGCTTCACCCCTGGCTATATGCTTTCTGCCCTTCAGGCATGTTGTATTTCGGTAGTTTAATATATTACGCTGAATAGTTACACATTGAATATTAATCTTCAAATACGAAAGGTGCACTTGTACGGTTCTTTACACGATTGACTGGATGTGAATGCATAATAAATAATAAATAATAATTGACAATATTGTTTTTTATTATACAATCCTGTACATGTGAGATTGAGTCTCAATATAGTTTTTTAGAATGGAGGTGTGGAGTGAGGTATGTATGTTTGATTGTTGTATTGGCGGGGGTCGGGTTTTTTATGCCGCAGGCATTTGCCCAGTCAGGAGAGACGGAAATGTTAAATAACCGGGTGCAGGCGCTTGAAAACCAATTACAAGAGATTAAAGAACTGCTGAAAAATCAGGTATCAAGAGATATGCAGAAAGATGAAGAGATTACTGACCTGAAAAAACAATTAGCTGAGCAAGCGGATGTGATAAGTAGTAAGGCAGAGAAAGTTCCTGCGGCTTATGCGGGCGTAGGTGAACAACCAATCACAGCGGGACAGGAAATAGAAAAGGAGTTTTATCTGGCAAAAAAGAGTTCTGAACTGGTGGATAAAGACCTTGGACCGGCGTTTGGGGGGGTGTACATAAAGCCATTTTTGAGACGATTTGGAAGGAATACGTATCTTGGCGGATATATGGATTTTGAATTCAGGGCGCCGGAAAATGATGATGCCGTACACGGGTTTACCCAGAAAAGATTCATACCGTTTATCTATTCAGACATATCTGACCGTGTAAAACTGGCGGCTGAAATTGAGTTTGAGTACGGTGGCGTTGGCGGCGGCAGGTCCGGCGAAGTGATTCTTGAATTTGGCACCATCGATTTCCTGGTAACCGAATGGATCAACTGGAGGGGCGGCTATCTTCTTACGCCTTTAGGAAAGTTTAATCTTGTCCATGATTCTCCGATACAGGATCT
>MHYI01000004.1:1006-1263 GCA_001828295.1 Planctomycetes bacterium RBG_16_41_13
GTTAACCAGTTGATTATTCCAACCACGCTTACTGATCTGGGAATGGGCTTTTTTGGCTCGCTCTATCCAACGGATCTGAGCAAGCTCGACTATGAAATTTATGTTACGAATGGTGCGTTCAGGGGACTGGATGAAGATGGCGGCATAAGTATCGGTGAATCAAACGGATTAAGAAGCGCAAAGGGGGGGTATAATAATGATAATTATAATGAAAGTCCCGCTGTTGTAGGGCGTGTTTCTTTTAGTCCGTTCATTGG
>MHYI01000004.1:1270-2368 GCA_001828295.1 Planctomycetes bacterium RBG_16_41_13
TTTGGGGGATCTGCGTATACAAGCAGGTATGACGAGAATAACAATAATCAGTTGACCATTTCTGCCCTTGATTTTACTTATCAAAGGGGTGCATTTGAATTTCTGGGTGAAGGCGCATATGCATTTATTGAGACGGATGATTTTGCAAAGGATTCAGGGATTACTGATGATATGTGGGGATATTACCTTGAGGCTCGTTACCACTTTATGCCGTCTTTCCTGAGAGACATGTCTCCAGCACTATTTGGCGACAATTCGACATTTACCGGCGTAGTGCGATGGGATCAGGTGCAGACGGCAGGCAGGGATGATGATGATGATTCCAAAGTCCACTGGTTGAGGTCGAGGGTTACTCCAGGTTTGAATTACCGGTACACAGAGGACACGGTGTTTAAGCTGGATTACCAAATCAACATGGAAAATAAAGATATGCCCGATAGTGCAAATAACGCATTTCTGTTTTCCGTGGCTACGTATTTCTAATAAATGTATTAAAGTATTTACCTAAATCGCTGATAGATGCAGTTTGATTCTTGCATCTCAAATGGTGAATAAAGATCGGCGTTTTTTAATAAGGAGCAAAAAGTTATGAAAGGAAAAGTGGTTATTTTAGGGGGTGGTGCATGCGGACTGTCGGCTGCCTGGGAATTGTCCAAACACGGCTATAGTGTTACCGTGCTGGAAAAGGAATCAAGGGTGGGTGGATTATGCATTACCAATGAATATAAAGGATACCGTTTTGATCTTGGAGGGCATCGGTTTATTTCCAAAAACAAGGATATTGTGGAAGATGTCCGCAAGATGATGGGAAGTGAACTTTTGACATCTTCAAGGAAAAGTGTGATTTTGCTGAAGGGAAAGGTCTTTGATTATCCTCTGTCTGCAAAGGATATTTTCCTGAAAATGGACATGTGGACAAATGTAAAGGCGTTTCTGTCGTACCTTGTATCGGCGTTTTCACGCATGCTGGTCAGAAAAAAGGAAGTATCTTTCGAAGATTGGATTGTGCGTCGTTTTGGACGTACGCTTTATAACTTGTTTTTCGGACCTTATACGGAAAAACTGTGGGGCATTTCCCCGAAAAAGATTTCATCAGAT
>MHYI01000004.1:2540-2870 GCA_001828295.1 Planctomycetes bacterium RBG_16_41_13
GAGGCTGCTGAGGTAATTGTCAACAATACAGCGATAACCGGCGTGCGGTATCTGAAAGACGGCGTTGAGGAAACCATTGATTGTGATGCGGTGATTTCCACCATATCATTGCCGGATCTGATAAATGCGTTTCCGGCGCATTTGACTGCGGGCATGGAAAAACATACCTCTCCGCTGAAATTCAGGGCGGTTCGTTTCCTTAATATCCTGGTGGATCTCCCGGATATAAGTGAAAACACATGGATGTATGTATCAGAGGGAAAATATATCATGACCCGGATTCAGGAACCAAAACGGAGAAGTCCTTTTAGCGCACCGGAAGGAAAAACT
>MHYI01000004.1:3044-3320 GCA_001828295.1 Planctomycetes bacterium RBG_16_41_13
GATTACGTGGAGCATCGTCAAAAACTTTTTGATTTTTTAGAAGGATATGAAAATATCATCACATGCGGCAGGCAGGGGACTTTCCGGTATATTTTTATGGATATTGCGATGGAGATGGGAATTGCTGCGGCGCATCATCTTATGCTGGACACCATGTCGAAGAAGGATGCTATTCATTCTATGCGTTCTGAAGACGAATTGATTGAGGTATCCTCGGTGACTTCATAGGGCAATTGATGCAATTATGAGCAGGGTGGATTAAGGCGTGGTTTTTAC
>MHYI01000004.1:3487-3767 GCA_001828295.1 Planctomycetes bacterium RBG_16_41_13
CTTTGGCAGATATATTGACGAGTGGGACAGTGTTAACTTTGCCTTTGGTTTGTCAAAGGGATACGATATTTTGCACGACCAGCCGCATTTCCCAGGGTACCCGGTATACATGTTTTTTAGCTGGATATGGTATAAGATTATCGGTTCTGACATTAAGGCATTGATTTTTTCCGGCGTTTTATTCAGCAGCATAGCGGTATTCCCCCTGTATGAACTGGCAAAACGGATCTTTTCCAAAAATGTGGCAATAATTGCCGTCATTTTGTACATAGTAAATCCG
>MHYI01000004.1:4010-4361 GCA_001828295.1 Planctomycetes bacterium RBG_16_41_13
GCTTTTCAGTTAAGGAGGATTTTTTCTGTCCGGAGGATTGCCGCATGGGGCGGCTCTGGCATTGCTGCGGGTGTTTCTTCATGGCTGGCGTATTTGATAATTCATTTTACCCCTGGGAAGTTCTTAAAAAAATTCGCACGTCATGCTGATTACCATTTTTACAAAGACGGCAATTCTATTGTTACCACAGATAATTATTTTGAAAGGGCGTACGATATCGCTTACCGTTTTATTGCCCATTGTATGGGGCTGTGGTGGCAGGATGCGTTTATTCTGCGCGTAGTGCCTACGATTGTTTTGGTGATCTCTCTGGTGTATTTCTTTAAAAAGGTGCGCTGGTCTGAAAAGACA
>MHYI01000004.1:4370-7362 GCA_001828295.1 Planctomycetes bacterium RBG_16_41_13
TCGGTAGTTTTTCTTTTTTATGGTCTGTGGATTCTTTTTATTCAGGATGCTATACGCCAGGTAATGGTGCTTGTTCCTTTTATGGCAATGATAACAGGCGCCGGGTTATCTTATTTTTATACGTATTCTCTGAAGAAGAAAAGATACGGCAGCGTATTCTTTTGTCTTCTGATGGGGGCATTTATTTTGTCACATACGGTTGATTCCGTGAGGATTGTATCGATAAACAGGGATAAAAAACCCCCGTCAGTTTTGCAAATAGACTATATAACAGCAAAGTATCAAAAAGAAGATACCAAATTCTACTGTCTGAATGACTGGCGGCTGTTCCAGTACTACGCCCCTGAATGGTGTGACAGAAAAAACACGCACGTATATTTTGTCTCTCATATGAATGGGGTGAAAAACGACTTACAACGGCTGAAGAAGAAACCGGAAAATGTGCTCATCTCCTCAAAACTTTTTGGACGCCACAAATATAATGACCGGTTGAAGAAACTGGCCGTATTTGAAAGAGACGTTTATGGAGTCGCTGATTATAACTGGCTTGCATTGTATCGCTTTGAAGGCAAGGCGCAGATAAAAGAGCCTGTGGAAAGGAAAGATTATTCAGAGAGACCGGGTATTGTTGAAGAACAGGAGGGCATGCCGTTGGTAAAATTTGATGAAATAAGATAAGAGGGAATTGCGATATGTTTATAAAAAATTGGATTTTTATTTATTCAGGAAGGAGTGTGAAAGATGGTAAAGACGTTCTATTTGTCATTGTGTTTTGTATGTATTACGGGAGTGCTTACTTCTTTAAACGAGGTAAAGGCGCAGTCCGGAGGAAGCGCGGGCGTTTCGGGCACGGTAACCAGCGAGCAGAATGAACCGGTAAAAGGTGCACAGGTAGTATTGAAAAATACGAAAACAAAATTTAAGGACAAGGGGACCACGGGAACAAGCGGTGAATACGAATTTTCCAATCTTGATGCAGGAAAATATAAGGTAGCCGTAAAAAAGTCAGGATATTCAAAGGGGAAAAAGAGTTTTAAGCTTAAAGATGGACAGGAAAAAACGGTAAATGTGACGTTGAAAACAAAAGATAGCGGAGGCGGTAGTGGTTCAGGCAGTGGTTCCGGAAGCGGAGGTGGTTCTGGCAGTGGATATGGAAGCGGGTCTGGTTCAGGCAGCGGAAGCGGTGCAAAATAATTATTTTTTAATAAATACGTGAGAATGAGTCTTACTTTATACAAGGAGTGTTTATGAGGGTATTTAAAAAAGTATTGTTGTCGTTTGGTTTTATGGGCATTTTGTATAGTGCACAGGTATTTCATCAGGACAGGTCAGTTGTTTTGGCGGCATCTCTCAGTGGCATGGTAACCGATGAAAATGGCGATGGGATAGAGAAAGCCGAAGTAATCATTAAGGGGAACAAAGGGAATAAAAAAAAGCAAAAAACAACAACTGATTTCGATGGGTTTTACGAATTTAACGATCTGAAAAAAGGGAAATACAAGGTAAATGTTACCTCCGTTGGATATGGAAAGGCGAAAGAAACGGTTAAGATTGAAAAGTCTTCCGACGATGTCGAGGGTGATTTTACATTGAATTTTGATGAATACGAGAAGACAAACACCACTGAAACCATGGACAATGCCGTATCGGCTTTTAAGGAAATCGGTACGTTAAGAAAGACGGACCCTATTGGCATAGATGATATTGAATATCAGTACATCAGTTTTATACAGGAGTTGACACAGGAAAAAGATGCTCAATATAACTTGACGATGGACGACGATATACTCACTGCGATAGACGATATTCAAAATGATAATGCTCCCACGCTGGCGGGGGAGGTAATAGATAAAACGTTGCAGCGGGTTTTTTATCTGGCAGTTTACGACAGAATTACAGAAGTTCGTGATGAGTATGACGTCAAAAAGACTTCTGCTCTTGAAGCGCTATGGGATGAGGCATATGCTGCATATCAGGCAATATATGGTACGGCAGACAGGGAAAATAAAATATTGTCAGAAGATCGCTTGTCCATGAAAACAGGCAGCAACCCGAATCTTGAGGACCAGATAACGGTCGCCTTTATCCGGGGGAAAAAAGCGTTAAAGAAAAAAGATTTGGACGAGGATGAAATAACCGTTGGAGTCCAAAGGCAGGTTATCCGGCTCTCCCTTATCAGGGCTTTTTATATCGGAGTACTAAGAGAAATTGAAGGCATTATTAACAACCGCGAGACAAACCCTGATACGGCATTGAAGAATCAGAAAGAGGGAGAGGTTTTTTATAAAATCATCGAAGAATACGTTTCCCGTGACAATTCCTCCGGAAATGAAATGATAAAAAGCCAGTTGGTTGGCGATTTGTCAGAGGTAGAAGCTGACGTAGTGGTAAGCGAGTTAAGCAGGGGATTTATTGGCCGGGTAGAAGGTGAATTAGATGCAAACGAATCAAATATGAACAATGGCAACCGTGGAGACGCCATGATAGTTGCTGAGGAGGCGTTGCTCTATTCTAACGTATTTTTGGAGGATTTAGGGTTACGGCTGGGCGATGATTCCATGGAAGATATGAAAGATGCGCTCAATGATTTGCGGGATGCCAGCGATAAAGTAAAAGCGTCGTCTGCAGCGTCTGCCAGAGAGACAATCAGTTCGATTATTGAGAGTTATGAAAACGAATTGTTGTAAAATTTCGAGGATAAGGAGGTTTTATGTACAGAAGTAAAAGGATTTATTCGTTTCTTTTTTTTGGAATGTTGGCAATCGGGATTTCTGCAACGGCTTATTACAGATCCGGGAATGCAGGGGAGCATTCTCAATATGAACATGCAAAATCGGATGTAAAAAACAAGTCAGGTAAGAAAAGTAAAAAAATCAGCTTTACCGATGATATATTGCCTCTTTTCACAGAGCCGCAAAAAAAAGGCAGCGAGGAGTCGGTTGCATGCGTCAGATGTCATTTTACGAGTCTTACCATTGAAAGCAGCGGAATT
>MHYI01000004.1:7848-8019 GCA_001828295.1 Planctomycetes bacterium RBG_16_41_13
TCGAATAGTTTGCTAATACAACGGCTGCGCGGTCAGGTAACGGAAGAGGAAAAAGAAAATGATCACAGAATGCCTTATGGAGGCCCCTATTTTACCGAATATGAAATTCAGAAGATAGAGCGCTGGATAGCCAGCGGAGCAAAGGGGCCTAATGGTGAGGAACCCAGCGAG
>MHYI01000004.1:8162-8243 GCA_001828295.1 Planctomycetes bacterium RBG_16_41_13
ATGGTAATAAGCAGTGCAGAGGGCTTTGCCGGTATGGCGAAACCACTCGAAGATTACGGTATTACAAATATTCATTTTTGC
>MHYI01000005.1:0-549 GCA_001828295.1 Planctomycetes bacterium RBG_16_41_13
TCAAATCCTAACTCCGCCGGCAAGCCGCCTACGTTGTGATGACTCTTAATGGTAACCGTTGGACCTCCGTGCGCAGGAATACTTTCTATGACATCGGGATAGAGAGTTCCCTGTGCCAGAAATTTTGCTTGAGATATTTTCTTTGCCTCCTCCTTGAAAATCTCAATAAATTCATGTCCAATGATCTTGCGCTTTTTTTCAGGGTCAACAACACCTTTCAACTTGTTCAGAAATCTATCTCGTGCGTCAATCGCGTGCAGGTCTACGGTAAAATTGTCTTTAAATGTCTTAACAACCTCTTCTGCCTCGTAATTTCTCAAAAGACCGTTGTCGACGAAAATGCAGGACAAGTGAGTTCCAATGGCTTTATGGATGAGCGCTGCTGTGACAGCAGAATCAACCCCACCCGATAGTCCGCACACTACACGCCCGTCTTTGACCTGTTTGCGTATGTCTGCTACGGAATTTTCTATGTAGGAATGCATCCTCCAGTCACCCGTGCATCCACAGATTTCATAAAGAAAATTCCGGATGAGCTGACTACCCTGC
>MHYI01000005.1:600-8313 GCA_001828295.1 Planctomycetes bacterium RBG_16_41_13
CTTCACAGCGGCAAAAGGACAATTAGTGGTGAATGCAAGGGATTCAAATTCTACTGGCAATTCAACCACCTGGTCGCCGTGACTCATCCATACGGTAATGTTTTTGGTAATTGATTTGAATAGTTTGCTGGTGTTGTTGACAGTACATGCCGTCCTACCGAATTCGCGAGTAGCAGTAGGTTTTACGGTAGCTTGCAGCATCTGACATCCCAGTTGCATACCATAGCAGATGCCTAAAATGGGTATCCCCAGTTTAATAATTTCTTCGTCACACCGCGGGGCGTTCTTCACGTATACACTGGCAGGACCGCCACTGAGGATAATACCCATTGGATTGGCTTTTTTTATCTGGTCAGCAGTAGTTTTGTGTGAGATGATCTCGCTGAAGACGTTATTCTCCCTAACCCGTCGCGCAATGAGTTGGGCGTATTGAGAGCCGAAATCGAGGATTAAAACTTTTTCCTTATTCTCTTCAATCATTTCGTTATCCTGAATGTAAAGTAGTTATTGTAAAAATTCCCTGTCTTTTTAGTTTTAAAGTCTTTCTTTAATTATTCTTGGATTCGAATTCTATGAACCTCTACCACAAACAATTTCCCCTTGTAATGATTCATACTGGGATAAGAACACAAATAACCATTCAATCTTGTAATAATCTGCGGAATGATTTCTGGATGATTTTTTACTTGCAGGGAAATAATGCCTCTATACTTTGCTGGCGGATAATTCACTATATCTGCAAAATCTCCGTTTAATGAAATCAATATAGAATCGAGTTGCTGTGCTTTTGAGATTACAATCTGATCGGCTGAATCTGTAGAAATATAATCTCTTAATCTAAATACTTCGTTACCTGCCTCTTGAAGTGTTTTGATTATGAAATTGGATATACAGTGGTCCGCAAAGAATCTTAAAGCCATTAAACTGTGACCTCAAATTCAGACAACTGACGGGCATAATCTAAACAGGCAACAATTTGTTCTTTTGTAATATCGGAAAATTCTCCTATGATTTCCTCAAAGGTTTTGCCTGCCGCTAAATATCCAAGGATAAGACTTACTGGAATTCTCGTTTCCTTGATTCTGGGCTTACCCCGTAGCACATCGGGTGTGCTCACAATATGATTTCTCCAATCCATCTTCATTTTCCTCCTGAATAAATTTAAACTCATGAGATTCCCATATAACTTCCATTTACAAAAGCTATTTTCATCTTTTGGTTATAAGCATTTTTGTGAATTACGAAGATGACCCTATGCTCGATTTTATCTGCCTTCGCTTACATTTCCTTAGAAATTCAAGAAACAAGACCCGACCCCACTGCCGGCACTGCCTCCGTGCCTCCGTATTTTATCAGTTTCAAAGTAAAAACATATTCATACGCTAAGATGCATCGTTAATAATGTTACCACATCTTCCGGTAATAGAAACATTTTTTCCTCTTTTTCTACATCACTGAAGTCTGCATATTCTCCATTTTCGTCGTCTTCATCATTCGAGAGACGTTTGCCTGTGCCAAGTAAGAAGTTAAACCACTTCTCACGATTTTGTAACACTCTGTGCATTCGTTCATCCCGTGTACCCTTGATAAAGGGTCTATAAATTTCTAACAAAGGAAGATATAAGCCATTTTCTTGCGCCGTATATCTTTCACGACTGTTCTTTGAGCCAATCCTGTCAACCCTTCCTATTTTTTGTTCCAGCGCAGCAGGATTCCATCCAAGGTCGTACAAGAACACTCCTGAACATTCTTGTTGCAAGTCTATGCCCTCACTCCCTATTGAGGTACAAATTAAGACAACAGGCCTAAATGGGGAATTAAAAGCCTCAAAATACACACTTCTATTAATATTGCTGCCGCCGTGTATTTCTCTAACATCTTCGTCATTTTTTATTTCAATCAGGTCATTAATATTTTGAATAAATTTTTCTATTTCTTCTTCACTGCTCTCGCCAACTTTAATTTTTTCATACTTTTCAACAATGGCCTTAAGCCATCTATCAACCCGGTCCTTGAGTGTTTCAGGTTTAAAGGTTTTATTAAATATTGCTTCTTCTGCGTAAATCTTATTTATCACCTCTATCCAGGTTTCATCTTCATCCTTATATTTGGCGCTTATAAATTTTTCTACAATCAAATCTTCTCTGGTGATTTCCCTGATTATATATTTCTGGATTATTCTTCTCAGGTTTAAATTGTCAATCTTTTGTAAGGCTTCTTTGTGCTGGCTCCAGATGTTATGCCCCTTCAAAATATATTGAATTGCCTTAAGTCCTTTTACATGATTTATGTCTTCTTCATTAGCTGTATATTTTCTAATGTCGAGATTCTGTCCTTGAACAGTTCTCTCTTCATCGGTAATGTGTAAGCCATACGTAATATAGTCATCTTCCAGAACTCTTTTAATAATACTATCTTGTTTTGTAATAATTTTAGAAATAACAGCCTTTTTAAAAAAATGGTGCTCCATTACTTTCAAAAGGATTCTATAATCTTCACGTTTTTTTGCCTTAAACCCGTAACCATTTTCTCCGAGATATTGAGTTATCTGTTTCCAATCCCCTTCATCAGACTTAATTTCACCATCTTGAATAATTGATTGGTAGTGAGTCAAAAGCAAATTTTCTTTGAAAATCAAATACCTCGGGTCATTTGGGCTGGTAAATTTCTTTTGAGTGTTTTCTATGTACGTGTCTATGTCATCTTTCCTTGTTATTCCTTTTAGTCGAGCAACCCGTTCATTATCTAAGCGTTTCTTTATTGAATTTTTTAGCGACTCCGCTGTTTTTATATAAAATGTAAAAACCAGCGATTTCTCTCCTTTCAGATATCTTTCCACAATCTTCCCAACCACATCATTTATCTTCGGATGCGTTTCGTCATTGGGGTGAATAAGTTCGCTTATCATATTTCGGTATTTCGTAATGATTGGATTATTTTGAAATTTCTCAGAAGAAGAATCTATCAACATTTTTGATTTACTCAATGTGCTGTATGCCGATGTTGCCATGCTATCAGTAAGTCCGCTAAACGTTCTTTTAACTTGCGATATCTCATTTTCTAATCGTAATAGAGAGAAGAATAAAGGCTTGTCTTTATCTGGAATATCGATGCCGCAATCGGAGTTATCATGATTATTACAAGAACCAAATATTATCTGCCGGTGTTCTTTTGGTTTTACATTCCTCACGATCAATTTTCTAAGCCCAGGCTCTAAAGTTTCTTTTGCTTTCAGGGCATCCTGATATTCCCTGCAATCTTCTAAAAACCTTGTTTTTTCCTCTTCAGAAATCGCGTTTTTTGATTTTTTAGAAAATTGTAACCATGCATATTCGAACCTCTCAACTGCTTTTGAATAGTTTGAAAGTAGCCCATCTAATGTCTTGATCTGATCGTCAAAGTCCTTCGCACATGTTTTGGCAGCTTTAAACATTCTGAAAATATTTAAAAGCTCATGATATCCAAGTTGAAATGGCGTTGCGGTAAGAAACAGCATCTTTTCAAATTTACCTCTCAGGGTGTGTGCTGGAGAGTCTTCGTCATTGAAAAGTTTATAACCTACTACCCAGGGATTTTTGTAATTATGCGCCTCATCAATAATACAAAATGCAAATTCAGGAATAATCTGGTTTCTTATTTTACGGCAAGCATCTTTAAACACTTTTTCTGAACATCCATTGCGAATAGTCTCATCAAATGGGCTATAGTCAATATTCTTAATGGTTTCGTAGTCTAGAAACTTTTCTCGGTTTTTTTCAAACCATTTTTCTGGCGTCATGACCATAGACTCATTGAAAGTTCTTAAATCACACTTTTGCAGAAGGCCGAGCATCTCTTTTCTCTTTACTGCGGAAAAGCCTCTCTGCCGAAAATAAGCGCCTAGATAACACAGATATTCATTTTCCTTTGGTACTCCTGCAACTCTACTGAGCGGTATAGTCAGTATAGGTACTTTTTCTTTATTAAGAAGGTCTTTTATGCTGTCAATACCTTCGTCTTTTGCAAGCTTTTTTAAGGGTGATTTTTCTCTGATACAAGAAATTCTGAATGTATCAATATCCTTATCCCACTTATCTTTCAGCTCTTTGCTTGGTGTAAGGATGAGTATTCTTTTGTGGCGATTCGCATTTGTTATATAAGTCAGTGCGGTTGCCAAAGCAACAAAGGTCTTACCCATGCCAACCTCATCGGCAAGGATAACTCCAGGTTCTGTCTCCAGGAGTGAAAGCAGTGTGTTTACTGTCTTTTCCTGTCTCTCTGCGTCTTGCTGAGTTATTTTTGCGCCTAAATTTATGTCCTCATGGATGATCATACTATACCTCTGCATGTTTAAGATATATCTGCCATTCTTGGGAAAGATCGACCTTCTTGAATTCTTTGATTTTATCTCTTAGGTTCAGTTTGTATTCATCCAATATCCATTTTTTTTCTTCAGCTTTGTAATTTAATGAAATATCATTAATCACCGTTACCATTTCTGAATAGCAAAATAATTTTGTAGGTTTATCATCTAAGTCATCTACGATTTTAAAAATTCTATCGACTCCGAATATGCCGTATATTCTGTTCTTAAGCATTACGGAATTTGCAATCTTATCTTCCTTCAAATATTCCCTTACGCCCTCCAGTGCCTTTACAAACATTTTTATCTTATTTATTAACAAATCAGGTGTTTCAATGAGTTTTGTTGACGAACCATTCCCTGTCGGAGGTTTCACTACTTCGTAAGACTTAGGTCGTGAAACTCTGTTTAACCAGTAGAGGATAAGACTATCTGCGTCTAAAGAGATATTTGTATACCTTTCCTTAATTAACTGACCAATTTCATTAAATACTATAGGGTAATAGTAAATCCCATCCCTCGTTCTTACCTCTAAATCTAAGCCTTTTTTAGCCATATCTGGAATAGGTATTTCTTTTTCATATTTTCTATTTTTATTCCATTCAATAGAATCTAAAATCTTCTCATCAGTAAGAAATATCTCCCAACTATCTGCATTGCTACATTCATCTGTAAATTCAATAGTCAGTTTTCCGTCTTTATATTGAGCATGGCTTATCATCTGAGGTAAGAAATTAGCTTCGTCTTCGTCTTTTATTTCTGATGCTATGGGTTTTAATAACTCAATTTTTTGTTCTGCAATATCAGATGGCAGAAAGTCTCTCAATTTTCTTTCATTTGGATTTTGAACATTAAAAAGCAGGTTTGCCTCAGCGTTTGGCTTTACCTTTTCAAAGCCAAATCCTTTCTTGGTAAAGTTGCTTGAACCAACGAGAAGATAATTTGCTTTATTTGTGCTGATAAAAATCAATTTTGCATGGAGATTTCTGCCCTCAGTTCCCTCGGCAATTGAGATTGGATAAAAATGAATTAAATCCCGATGTTTTTGGGTATTTTCAAGTATTGTTTTATCCGATTGAATATGCCATTTTATGTCGTCTCCTGATTTTTCTGATAAAGAAGGAAAGTATATGCCGATGTTTTGAACCCCTCTTTTAATAAATTCGTCTATAAAATAACCAAAAAAACTGCTATCATCCCGCTCGAAAAAGGGCGTCAGGATTTTTAATCTCTGTATTTTCTCATTCCCCAATTCATCAAATAATTGATCAACGATAAATTTTTTAGCAGGATTTGGATAAGCAACGAATTTTATCGTAGATTCGTCTCTTTTCCAATCTGCGTCTAATTGCATTAAACCTAACCAATCTTTGATTTCTCCTATTTGTTCTATTACTTTGCCTTTATTACCGGAAATGATTTCTAAATGGTTCAGTATGTCTGACGCTAAAGAATTTGGTAATCCACAACCTTCTTCAAAATCGAGGAGACAAAACGTCTCCAGGTTTTTACAATATGCATTTTCAGTGAGGTTTGCAGAGCCAATGATTATTCTTATCAAATTTTTATTAGCCAACAATGCAATCTTACTGTGTTGGATTCCATTGTATGGAATAAGGTCGTACCCATAAAGTGTCCTCTTATCTTGAATATTACCAGATGCAATAACAGATATGCTTTTATTCTGTAACGCATCCTCAACCTCAAGACGGTCATTTAAGTCTTTAACGGCTTTTTTCCCCACTAAAACTGGCAAGAGTCTATCCTCAATAAAACCGCTATCAAACTCAAATGTGGTGAGGATGATATTGCTGAAGTCTCTGTCAAAGTGGTCAAAGATTTTCTTTTGTGGTCTAAATTGCAAGCTCATGTATCATTTTCCATGCATTAACTGTCCTATAACTATGAACTGCCATCTCTCGAATTCTTTCGACCTCTTCAGGATTTTTCCGATATTGTATTAGAATAACGGTACATTTACCGTTTTTGTGATCGATCCAGGGGGCTTTAGTCTTCTGTTTTTGATTTTTGACATGATGTTCTATAATAGTCTTCATACATTGTTCATCATTGTTTCTGTGTTCTTTTAATTGAAGAAAAAGTTCATAGGGACGTTTATCATATTTTCCAAGGAGTTGCTCATTGCTGGCATGAAATTCTATATAATTATCAAGAGTCTTGCCTGTCATGGTATTTAAACTATCCTGAACATTGGTCTCTCTTAGAAAATCACTTATATCAATTTGGTTTGCATCAATATTCATAAGTGAATAAAAAATATAATGTACCTCACGGTTTAGTCTCTCAAGTCGTGTAATATAATCGCAGATGGTAATAACGTTATTTTCATATTCATTTACAGGTTTGACTTTTGAAATTTTAGAAAGGGTATCAAATTCCCGGTCTTGCACATATTTTTTAACAAGCACGAAAGCAGTTTTTCTCATATCATTGGCAAGCAGACCATGTCTTAGGCGTATTTTTTCTGATACGTTGAAATTGCTCAAACTTAATAATTCACCTAATGTAACAAACTTACTACTGCCTGAATTTATCTTTTCTTTTCGCAGAATACTTTTAACAAATGAAGTGTGTGGAATTTGAAGTCCTTCAACTAAATCCATTCCATCTGGGGTAAGTGTAAACTCGCCCTCTTCTTCAATATACCCAAGGGCTTTCAGCAAGACTTTATAGGTCGTAAATGCGCCTGCGGAGCCATGATTTACAAGAAAAGGGAAATGCTTTTTATCTATGAGAAATTTGTCCATATTTTTACTGAAATAAGCTTTTGCATAGCGTTTCCCAATTAAATTGTCAGTTTGATTATCATATTCGTTTTCACTGCATTGCTTGACAATGCAATATGCTGTGAGTTTCTCAAGGTTTTTGATATGTTCAAGAATCTCATCCGTATTATCTTCTTGCAGTTCTTCTTTGATAAACTTTAGCCATAAACAAATAAGCGTTAAGTATCGAATCCGCCATGTTATTGTTGTAAGTCCTGGAAGTATTAACTCTGCAAGCTGTCCAGCAAATGTCTCTGTTCCAAGTGGGTCTCTGCTGGATGTTTCGTCATTTTCCAAATCATCTCTTTCAGTCCAAAATAACGTTTCATTAAGATTCATGGTTAACCTTACTTTTATTCGAGAATAATCGATTATTACCCTACGATACTTGGACAAAACGCATGGTACAGTTTTTTTGTATTCTATTATCTTGCGTCATATATCATATAGTATTATGATTTAGGATATTATAATTTTTATCTTTTTACTGTATGTAATGCATAGACAATTGTTAACTTGTCATACTTAATCAGAATTAATTTAAAATGGCAATGAAAAATATTACCTATGAGATACCAAAAAACA
>MHYI01000006.1:0-123 GCA_001828295.1 Planctomycetes bacterium RBG_16_41_13
TATTTGTTGTTCTGCGTGAAAGATGTTCCATCCCCGCCTCGTTGTCCAGCACAACAAAAGGATAGGTAGTTCCCACTTTATCAAGATATTTTCGCAGGAGATTGTTGACATAACAATAGCATT
>MHYI01000006.1:221-677 GCA_001828295.1 Planctomycetes bacterium RBG_16_41_13
CCAGTAGGAAACTCCGCTTTTTTTTCAACTATATCTTCCCGTATGTCAGCAATAGTGCTGTCGATGTGCAGACCAAGCAATGGTCCCAGGGAAGAGTTAGGGTCTGCATCAACCGCTGAAACGGTCTTGTTTAATTCTTCGGTGATGTATCGTATGATAAGCGCGGAAATAGTAGATTTCCCCGTACCGCCTTTTCCTGCAACTGCAATGTTATAAGCCATAATATAGGTATCCTTTATTTTTTACTCACCATTAATTCTTCTGCCACGGAGGGGAATTTTTCGATATTCGTGTGAGGAAGAAAGTTTGCCGATACATATTCTTCCATGTATTTATTGTTGCTCATCAGATCAATATAGGTCATTTTCGCACCGATTTCTTTTGCAACTTCGTGGGCCTCCGCGGAGAATAAGGTCATTTTCGCACCGATGATCGAAGTGTTGCCGACAAAATGCA
>MHYI01000006.1:709-1325 GCA_001828295.1 Planctomycetes bacterium RBG_16_41_13
ATGGTAATGGCGCTTTTTGCATCCAGATAATTTCCAAACCCCCCGGCGAGGTACACCTGTTCGATACTTTCCACGTCCATTCCCATAGATTCCAGTAAGGTGGAAATCGCGGAATAAATGGCCGCTTTGGACCGGATAAGGTTCTGTATATCCGCCTGTGTAATAACGATGTCTTTCTTTTTTGCCGTTTCTTTCCTGTCTACA
Source organism: Planctomycetes bacterium RBG_16_41_13 (assembly GCA_001828295.1). The sequence continues at coordinate 914 of MHYI01000006.1, forward strand.
AGGAGAAATTCCTGTCCGTTATCCGTAGACCGTAATCTTTCGGTGTTTATCCCTTTTTGAAAATTCCCCGTCCGGTCGATAACGCCGCTTTTTACCAGATTTGCCAGACATTCCAATAGCCCGGAGCCGCAAATTCCGGAGGGAGGGGCGTCCCCGATTGTTTTGTACATTACTTCAAAGTCCGGTGTAATGGTTATTTTTTCAATGGCGCCTTTTGCTGCACGCATACCACAGGTAATTCCGCTGCCTTCAAAAGACGGGCCGGCGGACGCGGAACAGCATACAAGCCAGTCCTTGTTTCCCAGCACAATTTCACCATTCGTGCCGATATCTATCAGCAGTGATAATGCCTCCGCCTTATCCAATCTTATGGATAAAACACCGGAAGATATGTCTCCGCCGACATAAGCCC
>MHYI01000006.1:1352-6202 GCA_001828295.1 Planctomycetes bacterium RBG_16_41_13
CATGACTGTTAATCCTGACGTCGATTTCACTTGCCCTTATTGGCGCAATAATATTGACAACAGGAAGATACGGTTCCTTTCTGATATTAGTCGGGTCAAGGCCCATGAGAAAATGAGTCATTACCGTATTGCCCGCGCAAACGACGGCATTAACGTCGTGGATATTCAGGGTATTCCTTTTCACCAGCGTGGATATGAGGTGGTTAATATCCTCTGTCAGCATTTCGTGCATCATTTCCATCGCATTATTTTGTGATGCATACATAATTCTCTGTATGTAATCGTCCCCGTACTTAATCTGTGAGTTATAAGTGGCTTCGGCGTCAATGGTTTCCGTGGTGGACAAATTAATCAGGTGTGCTACTACCGTTGTGGTTCCAACATCAACAGCTATCCCATAATTGTTTGCGCTTACGTCGCCCGACTGCACCTCGATTATTTCAAATAATGGGCTTCTGTTTGCCAGGGTTACGGTTACCTTCCAATCGCTGCTCCTTAACAGGGACGGCAATTGCTTTAAGACAGCGAAGGGTATGGATAATTTCTCCGGAGAAATGGTTGTTTTCGAGGAGACGCCCTGGCAGAGCCTTTCGTAATCCGCCATGTTGTCGTCCATGGTTGGGCGTGGCAATTCAAGGTATATCTTATTTATCAGCGGGGCATGTTTAAACTGTTCGACTCCCGGGCTAATGGCCGCCTGAGAACCGGAAAACAGCATACTATCTCCTACCAGTATCCTGCTCTTGTCCAGCCGTGACTCTTCGGGAATAAATACCTCAAGGTTATCATCTATTAATGTTTTGCATGCAAGCACATATCCTTTTTCTGCTTCTTCTTCTGAAATATGGGAAGAAGGCAGCCCTTTTGTTTTCCCGGGCTGAAGAATTACCTTACATTTACCGCAGGTGCCATCCCCTCCGCATAAGGCATTAATGAAGAGATCACCTTTGTATGATGCATCAAGTACCGTCTTCGCCGGTTCTATTTCGACAGTTATATCGTTGGGGAGAAAATGTATTGTATAGTGTGAATCTTCCATTCTATTACCACGGCTTTTTATAGCCAAAAGTATCTGTTTTTTAAAAAAAAATTTAGTAAAGCATTTGGATTTACGATTTACGATTTACGATTTGGAATTTTAAATCGTACCTCGTACATCGTACCTCGTAATTCGTAAATCGTACCTCATACCTCGTACCTCTAATTATGCCACTCGGTCTTCAGGTAAGAGGGTATTCCGGAGGCTTCTCTAGGTCCCACAAGTATTTCCCACCCAAGGGTTTCCTGTAATTTTCCCGACATTGCCGCGACAAGTCCGGGAATAATTAACTTCTTGTGCTTCACCTTCGTGGCAACCTGTGCAGCTTCCATAGCCTTTGCTACCGTTTTATCATTTAACTTGTCGCCCGAATAAGCGGTCAGCACTGAAGTGCCTCCCGTATCAACGGACAGTATGTAAGCAGGAACCCGGCTCGCCTCAACCTCTCCTTCTACAGTATAATAGGTAAGAGAGAAGTTGGTAGTGAAGATAACCGGTGAATCTTCTTTCACGTCTCCGATACTATACAGCTTTGGTTCAACCTGTATTGGCTTTTGCGGGTCGGTATATAAATTTGTTCTGACGGTAAGCAACGGCATAATTCCCCAAGGTTCGCAATTATTCACCACCACAATACCGGCGTATTTCGCCACATATGTTGCGGCTAACGAAATTTCCTGGAATGGGTCTTCTTCTGAAACAAGCGCAATGGCAGGGTATCCTATGGTGCGAAAGTTTTTCTTGAGTGCTGCGCGTCTTATTTTTGTTAATTTTTGCAATACATCCCTGGGATTATCACCGCTTACATCAAGGATAATTTCTTCCACGCCTGCTTTTTTTGCGCATTCGGCAAGGTCTGCAAGCTCTTCAAGAGTAGGGGCGGTCACCGTCATGGGGCATTTATTTTCTACCGCTAATGCCGCCATCGATGCACAATTTTGTGCGTTTGCGCCATGCAGCAAGGGCCTTTTCCCCGCACAATTTGCCAGGGCCGATTTCATATTATCTACGGAGGAGCTGCTTAAGATAATACAATGGTGGGAACCTTCGCTTATTTTTTTTGCCGCATCGGCGAATTTTTCCGGTGTATTGCTTTTATTAATGAGTGTTATCAGATCAATTTCGATCTCAGTGCCAACCCTTGAAACCTTCATATGGTTAATTTTTTCCAGGCGTTCGTCGAACGCTTCATTGCTTAAATCGTCGCAAATGGTAATCCCTATGCCGGTGGGATGGTAAAATTTTTCATCATGCCGGAATAGGACGTTTTCTTCGCCTACCTGTACCTTTTTGCCGTTTGCTCCGATGGTTACCAGTTTTATCGGGGGAGCCGAAGCGGCGCCTAACGTATTTTTAGCCTCTTCACTTACGTCAGGGCAATCCGAAAGACTTGCCTTCTTTTGCGCCAATTGCATGGCAAAGGCAAGGCACGTAGGCCTCCCGCATTTTTTGCAATTTGTTTTTGGAAGCAGCTTATAAATATCCAGTCCGGTTAAAGCCATTCATTAACATCCTTTCGATAAACAAGTTAGCAATTTTTTTTATATAAAAAAAATACCCCTTTGCCATTATGTAATGTATAAGGAAAAGGGGTAAATATTCTATACATGATTATTTAAAATATCAAGTAATTATCCAGCCTATAGTGTCTATATTTTTAAGTCCTCGCTGGAGGATATGATTTTATTGACCAAACCATACTGGAGGGCTTCTTCGGCAGACATCCAAAAATTCCTCTTTGTGTCTGTCTCTATTTTCCCTATCGGTTGACCGGTTTCTACGGAAATCATACGATTCATTTTTTCCCTGCATTTCAGTATTTCGGTTGCCTCAATTTGAATATCCGATGCAGTTCCATGAATGCCGGTTGAAGGCTGATGGATAAGGATGCGCGAACTTGGCAAACTATACCGGTCCTCTTTTTTTGCTCCTAAAAGAATGATAACCGCCGCACTGGCAACTACCCCCGCACAAATAGCCTTAATTTTAGGCTTAACAAAGCGCAGCATGTCGTACATCGCAAAACCGGCGTCGGCGTCTCCACCCGGAGAGTTAATGAATATCCTGATATCTTCATCATTATCCGCCTCGAGGAGTAAGAGTTGCGTTATCACCCTCTCTGCCATTTTTTTATTTACTTCATCCGTAACAATAATCGTGCGCGTCTTCAGCAGTCTTGCTATTAAATCTCCACCGCCACGCTTTTTATCTTCTTTCTCTTCTTTCTCTTCTTTCTCTTCTTCGTTATCACACCTGGTGTTTAAAAATGGCATTTTAAAAATCATACATTCACTCCACGGTAAAATCCTGTAAAAAATAATCATGGCTTATGGCTCATGGCTCATAGCTCATGGCTTATGGTTAAAGGCCACCTTAACCGCAAATACACGCTAATAGACGCTAATATTTTGCGATACAGTCCTGTCTGTACCACCAGTTGGCGTTCATTAGCGGTTCAAGGGTTCACTGTTCACGATTGAAAACCACTGACCCTTCAAATGTAAAAGCCCAACGACTTTTACTTTTACCCGTCCCGCAATCTCCCCCGCCCGGATTTTCAGAACATTGGATCCATGGACAAGGCAGGGTGGTTTACTTTTTGCATATATTCCAATACTTCTTCTTCCGTCTGGGCTACAGTCTCATCGGCAATTTTATTCAGAAAATCTTCCAAACCCAGTTCTTTTGACGTCTTTTCAAGCTGTTCAGAAAGTTCTTCTTTTAATGCCTTCGGCATCCACACGACCCTTGCCAAACCCCCGTCGGCAGAAATAAATTTTTTGCTTCCCAAATAAAATTTGCTGTGCCCCATGAATCCCGGAGTTTGTAGCCCGCCACCTACGGTGCCTGCCATTGTGGAAAATTTCATGCCGCTTGGGGTCATTTCCGTAAAATCACGATCTACCACCATAATTCCATTCGCCATGGGCAGCATCGCAGAAATACATTCAAAGCACCCGCAGCTTGTCATAGGATCGGTCATTATGCTGTAAAGGCTGACCTTTTCCAGCGCCCGGTTCGAGCTGTTATATAAAAATTCGTTTGTGCCGTCCCACTGACCCAGCCTGTCATCAATCACCTTTCTTTTTTCTATGGGCTGGTTGGGCCCTGTTGGGTTTATTTCATAACCTGCTTTCCCGTCAAGCCAGCTCACGGAACCACACAGACCGGACCGTTCAGGGGTAACAATACAGACATGAGAGGGGGCAAAACTCTGGCAAAGCGTACAACTGTAAAAGAGATTTGCAGAATCATCCGTCATCCCCCCTAACCGCGCATCACGTTCTGCAAATGCGGCGCGCACCTCTTTTAACTTCCCTTCCACGTCTTCTTTTTTTGTATACAGGGTTACCTGCACCTTATCAATAATGGCGCCAAATTCCCCGTGAAATTTAGCATGAATGATTTTCCCGATATGTTTCAGCCGCAAACCTGCCTTAAATGCGTCTTTGCTTATACGGTGCCGGATAATGTCCCTCTGCCCCATATGGAAAATACCCTGCGCCTCGCCAAGAAAACGATGCATCTGGCGTTCAAAAATAGGTTCAAAATCAGGTTGCATTTTTCTGCCTGCTACCTCTGCAACAATACCGATAGATACGCCTGGCCCTTGTGGCATCTCGTCGAGGTCCTGCCCTATTACCTGTATTTTGCCGTCTTCCACTTCATCTGCGTCCTTTGTGCAAACAAATTCAAAGGCGGGTACGCCAGGTCCGCCGATTTCTATCTGCATGTCATCTTTTCTGATGCGCTCTCCCTCGAAGGCAGGCCCGTATGCTACCGGGAGATCCACCTTGTGGATGGAAATCTT
>MHYI01000006.1:6263-8315 GCA_001828295.1 Planctomycetes bacterium RBG_16_41_13
TGTTCATAGGTGCAGACTCCCGTAGGCAAAATTTCCGGGATGTCAATATTGGAGATGGTCGGGAAGCCATAGTTGATAGCCCCGGCGGCATTTGCATATTGTTCATCGGTCACTGCAGTTCCCAGCGCCAGAACAAAAGCAAAAATGCGGTTTTTATTATAAAGGAGATTCCTGCGCGCCTCACCCGGCGGCACGTTTCCGAACGAAAGGGCTGCCCTGTTTGCGAATCCCAGCGAATACACGGCAGCGGATGTTTCTTTTCCAAATGGCACAAGACGTGTGTCCCATCCCATTTGCACCCCTTTTTCTTCCAACTGTTCGGCAAACGAAATTCCAAAATTATCCGATTGCATAAATACATACAGATTCTTTTCCTGAAGTTCCCTGGCGATTTTTACTGCGGTATCGGCGTCGGGAGCACAGCCGACAATTGCGGCAAATCCAGGCGCAGTGCCGTCCACAAATTCAATCCCTCTTTCACGCATAATAATATCGTCAGCGGCGCCCAGCCAAATGCCATCAACAGGCGGAGGCCCTATCAGGTATTTGCAAACCTCATAGACTTCTTCAGCAAAGAGGGTCGCCATGCCGGCATCCAGCGTATGTCCCAAATAAGGAACCCAGTGTTTTTCCGCAGGCAGCGGAGGCAGCATGCTCCTTGCCATACCTATAATATGAACGCAATCTTCCAGAGTTTTAACGGGAATACCCGTCATGGAATATATGATAGGCAGATAATACGCAGTATTAGGAAATTCGACTTTACAATCCCGCCCTTTTTGTTCGATTGCTTCGGTAAGTTTTTTATCCGCCTTATCCACGATCTGATATGCTCCGCGTATTGCGGCAGAACAAATTATCTTTGACATAGAACAACGCCCCTTTAATCCATTTTTTTTTAATGATGCCCGGCAGGTTTACATTCCTGCTCCAACGCTCTTCGTTCCGCCATATCGTAAAGCTTCCTTTCTTTCTTTACGTTTATACCAAGAGCCTCTCTTTTCATTTCGATATGATCCATCAACATCTTGCCAATCTTTTTTATATCCTGCTGATAATCCCATCTTGCGCCTACCTGTTCTTCCAATTCCTTTGTGAGCAGGTTCTGCAAGTCAGGCGCACCGGCAACCGGGGAATTCATCCCGAATACCGTATAAATTCCGGAAGCTACCAAAAACTGCCCGATAGCGATTGCCTTTTCACTCATCCATTCCAGACAGGCCCCTGCTACAGGGAGGTCGCTGATATCATTCCCCAGGCCGCCCTCTTTTGCCATTTCAGAACAGGCAATAAGAATACGGCTGTTATCCACACAAGCGCCGGAATGCAGGACCGGTGGTATGCCGACCGCCTCGCAAACCTCTTTTAATCCCGCCCCGCACTGATCTTTTAATTCGGGGAGCATCAGACCGCCTGAGGCGCATTGTCCTGCTGCACACCCGGTTGCAACAACCAGGATATTGTTTGCGATGAGTTCCTTCGCCAGATCAACATACGATTGTGTGCATTCTCCGGCTTTCGGGCTTGTACAGCCTGCAATCCCAACAACGCCCCGGATCCTTCCGTTGATAATATTATCATTTAAAGGCCGGTAACTTGCCCTAAACCTTCCACCCAGCATATATTTAATTGTTTCATTGCTAAATCCTGCAATGAGGTTAGGTTCGGAAGCGTCCGGGATAAACACCTTTTTTTTATCACGATTTTTGTAATTACCGATAGCCATCATGATTATTTTTTTGGCGGACTCCAATGCATTTTCATCTTCAAATTCAACGTGTTCCGCACCGGAGATTTTTGCTTTGGATAATGTAGTGACAAGCTTTGTGTGGAAATGTTTTGCCGTTTCCGCAAGCGCCTGCATTACGCATTGGATATCAACAACCATCACCTCCACAACCCCGGTTGCCATTGCCCCCTCCTGCATCGTCATGTGTCCCGCCATAGGGATGCCATGCCGGACAAGAAGCTCGTTTGCGGTACAACAGAGACCGGCAATCACAATGCCTTTTGCGCCCGCTGCCGCCACTGCTTTTTCAATATCGGGGCCAG
>MHYI01000006.1:8332-9336 GCA_001828295.1 Planctomycetes bacterium RBG_16_41_13
CAAGTTGAGGTTCGTGTCCATGAACAACGATATTTACGTGATCCTTCTTCAGCACACCAAGGTTCGCCCTTCCCTGTACCGGCTTAGGGGTTCCAAACAGAATGTCCTGGATTTCGGTGGCAATCATACAACCGCCCCAGCCATCTGCCAGAGACACGCGCATCGCCTGCTTTGTAAGATTCCTGTAATCCTGGTCTCCACCCATACCGGTACGGTGCATGCTTTCTGTAACCTCCCGGTCAATTGCCCTGGGTGCAATTCCTAATTTTTCCCATATCTTTTGGCGTGCTGCAGGGGCACGTTTGAGAAACAAAAGCGTTCCATAAGGTTTTCCAAACTCCATTAACGCCATTTCTCCCACTTCTTCGGCAATTTCGTTTATTTCCCTGTCCTTGGTTTTAATATCAAAACACTCTGCAATCATTTTGAGTTTTTCTACATCCTTTATGCGGTAGCCAGGCGCCTCACCCCTTGCTGTGGCAACGAGAAGATGGGCGGCGGCACGTGCATGATCAGAATGGCACGCAGTTCCCGCAGCACACATACGAAGAAAATGCCTTGCGGCGAAAGTGTTTGCGTCTGCGCCGCAGACGCCCCTTTTCGGCCCAGGGCCAAACGGGTCTATATTGCATGGCCCGTAGTTGCAATGCCTGCAACATAGAGCAAGGCTTCCATAGCCGCATTGAGGCTGCTGAGCCTTGTATCTGTCATACATCGTCTCAATCTTCGATTCACGCATTTTATCAAGCATTATTTGGTCTGTTGTCTTTTGCTTATCTTCCATGACACATCCTCCAATATTTTATTGGTGAAAAATTACTGCCTGGCCCCCGTAATATATGCAAAGGGCCGAACTTCTCAATAAGCTGAGGTTTTTGTAATAATTTCTACCTACCACAGGACTCAGTCCTCAGTCGGCAATTTGCAATCCACAATCCACAATCGGCAATCTGCAATTTGCCGACTGCCGATTGTACTGTATTCCCTAATTAATAAAGGAACCA
>MHYI01000006.1:9457-9996 GCA_001828295.1 Planctomycetes bacterium RBG_16_41_13
CTTATCGCACAACTTTTTTTAGTGCGACGAACCTCGTCGCACTACATGAATTTAGTGGGCTTAGATAATAGAAATTTTATATTTTTAAATTACCGATAATTCAAAATTTAAAATCCAGCATTTCTATAGCTAAGTGATCCCATCAATACTATTTCTATTTATCTGATGGGTGCGCTGACGCTTCACCCATCCTTTTTCAAAAAGCTAAAATGTTACCCCACTTCTTCTTCCTGATAGAGAAGAGAGAAACGCCAATTATAATTGTTCATATATTGAAATCAAGTGAAAAGAACACTACTATTTTTTTACTTCTTTTTAAGGATATCCTCTACCTTGTTTTTAATTTGGCAGATTTCCTCTAATAATTTGTTGTTTTCAGCGAAAGCGGCTATCCCCTTAATATCCGATTCGAGTATTTTCTCATCATATGAAATAAACCCCAAAAGGGGAATACCATCAAGTCCATTTTGAATGAAAGCCTTATGCTCTTCGGAAGCTACTTTATTACCCACCGCATAAACAGAGGTGAGACCGATATC
>MHYI01000007.1 GCA_001828295.1 Planctomycetes bacterium RBG_16_41_13
TTTGTCTAAATTAACTGATAATGAATTTGCTTCGTCCGACATAATTCCCTCTCCTTGCATTTATAAATGGTAATAAAGAAATGTAAACGTTTGATAGTTTTATAAAACACCGTAAATCACGCACTATCACGGTGCGGGAGAATGGCCTGATATCACAACAACATCTGAAACAATGAAAATTCCGCCAAACTTCCTTTTAATTGACATCATTGCTTCTGCTATTTTGTGCGCCTCGATATCATTGCAGATGACCATTATGTAACTATTTTTTAACAGATCGGTGATCTCGTCTCCCATCCTTATCCCCCTGCCTCCTTTTCCAATCACATCTCTTATAATAGTATAGCCGGAAACCCCAATCTCATCCAGAAGTTCTACCACCGTCTTAATCTCCACGGAATCGGTGACAATTTCAACTTTTTTTCTATGTTTTATCATGTTCCTGTTTATTTCCAAAATAGAGTGATTATGTAAAAATACAGCGGAATGCCAACAATAATATTAAAAGGAAATGTTATTGCCAGAGCCATGGGAACATACAGACTCGGATTTGCATCAGGAATGGACAATCTCATGGCCGCAGGAACAGCAATATACGAGGCGCTGGCGCAAAGAACCGAAAATACCAACGCATCCGACTGGCTTAAGCCAATGAGTTTTGCTATGAAAATGCCAATGCAGGCATTAATCACAGGAATTACCATACTAAAAGCAGGGAGAAAAATACCTGTATTTCTTATGTCCCCGATTTTTTTTGCCGCAATAAGCCCCATATCAAGCAGGAAAAAACTCAACATTCCTTTAAATATGTCTTTTGCAAAAGGGCTTAAAGTGTCCCACCCCTTCTCGCCTGAAACCAGGCCTATTAACAGGCTGCCTGTTATAAGCAGCACCGAGCCGTTAAGAAACGCCTCATGCAGCACCTTCCCCCATGAAAAACCATAAGGTTCCGGTTCTAAACTTCCATCTTTCTTTTCTTTTTTTTCAAATAATTTGTAAAGCACAATGCCAATAACAATTGCCGGAGACTCCATAAGCGCCAGCGCTGCCACCATATATCCTCCGGATTCCGCCAAGCCGGATGTTTCAAGAAAAGTAATGGCGGTGATAAACGTCACGGCGCTGATAGAGCCGTATGTAGCAGCAATTGCAGCAGCATTAGCGACATCCAGCTTGATCTTTAAAATAAAAAAGGTATACACCGGAACAAGCGCCGCCATGAGTATCGCAGCGCCAAGGGTTATGAAAACCGCATGGTTAATGCCTGTCTTATTTAATTCTACTCCGCCGTGAAATCCGATGGCAAGAAGCAAATAAAGCGAAAAAAGTTTGGGTAAAGGCTCGGGAATTTTAAGATCTGATTTGCAAAATGATGCAATCATACCCAGGAAGAAAAACAAGACCGGCGGATGTAGCAAATTATCGATAATAATAGAAACATTCACTTGCATTCTCCTTTACTTTTCCAGACTCACGGAAAAGACATGTTCTTTCCCGGCATTTACATTGTCCTGCCTGACCATCCACTACCTATACCATAATAATAGCAATTCAACCTATGGCAAATAGTGTAAAACATAACGCCATTACTTCACTCGATAAAAATAGAGCACGACGTAGAAATTTGAATTGTTTTTCTGCGTCTGCCAGCTCTTTGTTGCTCAATCAATATAAGAATTGAAGGACGCCTTTTGGAGTGTATTTTCCGGTTCTCAATACTTAACTTAAATATCGTAAATAGGGACACCAAAAAAAAAGCCGCACAACGATATTGCTTTGTCATTGTGCGGCCTATCCATTGACAGACGATAAAAAAAAATCGCCCCTCAAGTTTCTGCCCCGAAATCGGTTTAAAAGTATCCCGATGCTATATGAAAATTCTATGAAGTCAAGAAAAAATAATAGCGCCAAAATGGAGTATCCCTTTACGAATTTTATTATGGGCAGGCATGAACACAAAGGCGTTTTGCGGCAGGGGAAAAACCCGTTTTTATCTGGAAATTATCGTGTTGCACTTCTTTTTATTCCAGCTTTGGCGGAGAATCAAGGGTAAATAAAACAACTTTTTCTCCTGTTCTGGTGCTGATATCGGTGTGTAAACTTATTGTTTTTTGATTTGTAATGGATTCCACAACGGCTTCCAAAAGCGGTCGTCCTTTTTCCAGCAAGGCAATTCTCATCTGTTTTATCAATGTTCTTCCATTGGCAATGTCTACAGGATTGGCAAGCTGGTACTCTGCTTTTGTAAGAACACCTTTTAACCTGACTAAAATCAGATCATCAACAATATAGGTTTTTGCTTCCAATGGTCCCCTGCCCATGTATTCTTTTTCGAATTTAATGATTGCTTCACTAATTTCAGCTTCTATTTGCCCTTTGGTTTTTTTCATAATACTTCTTTATTGAAAAGGTAAAAATATCAATACTCGTAAAATTATTTACGATTTACGATTTTAAATCGTACCTTATAAATTGATAATTGACAATTATCAATTTTCCATTTCACCTGTTGGTTCTTCGCTGGCAATAGGCAGCTCTTTCGAGATATAATCGCAATCAGGGTATTTGCTGCACCCGAAAAATATGCCGCCTTTTTTTGAATAACGTTGTATTAAGTCGCCACCGCATTCATCTTTTGGGCATTTTATACCCGTAGGGAGGGATTTTATATTTCTGCATTTTGGATAGCCGGAGCATCCCATAAATCTTCCTTTTTTGCTAAACCGGATAACCATCGGACTTCCGCATTTTTCACATTTTTCGTCTGTAGGTTCAACCTTTGTGGTTTCTCCCGTCAGAGATTTTGTGTTTTTACAATTAGGATATGCTGAACAAGCCATGAATTTCCCATGGCGACTGGTTTTGATAATCATAGGGCTGCCACATTTTTCACAAACCTGCTCAGACGTCTCCGGAGGCACTGCCTCACCTTTTTCATCTAATGGCATCGTATTTTTACATTCCGGAAATGCCGAACAACCAAGGAATTTCCCATGCCTACCCCATCTGATTACCATGGGTTTACTGCACAGATTACAACTCCGGCCGCTTTCCTCCGGGGTTCCTTTTACGCTTTTCATTTCGCCAATAGCTTTTTCCAAATCAACCTTAAAGGGTTCGTAAAACTCCTTCAGCACGGTCAGCCAATCAATTTTCTTATCCTCAATCTTATCCAATTCGTCTTCCATGTGTGAAGTAAAATTTACATCCATTATTTTTTGAAAATGTTCTACCAGCTTTTCGGTAACCAATATCCCCAGTTCTGTTGCATAAAAAGCTCGTTTCTCCTGTTTCACATATCCGCGGTCCTGAATTGTTGAAATAATCGTGGCATAGGTACTTGGTCTTCCTATCCCCATTTTTTCGAGAGTCTTTACCAGGGATGCTTCTGAATAACGCGGCGGAGGCTGGGTAAAGTGCTGTGATGACAAAAGTTGTATTAATTCAAGGACATGGTCTTTCTCCAGCGGCGGTAATATTTGCTCCTCCCGGTCAACTTCATGCCCGGAAATAAGTGTATGCCCGTCAAATATCAATTCCCTGCCCCTTGTCTTAAAAATATATTGGTTGGAAGTGATTTCCACGTCAGTAATCGCATACAGCGCCGGTTTCATTTGGCTTGCAACGAATCTCTTCCATATAAGTTCATACAGTTTATGCTGGTCCTTTGTAAGAAACTGTTTTATGGATTCAGGGGTATATTCCAGATATGTCGGCCTTACCGCCTCATGCGCACCCTGTGTGCCCTTTTTATTAGAGGCATATATATTGGATTTTTCCGGGAGATAGTCTTTCCCGTAATTGCTTTCGATAAAGTTTCTGCATGACGTTAATGCCTGGTCTGAAACATGGAAAGAATCTGTCCTCATATAGGTGATTAATCCCACCGGACCCTCGGCGCCAACATCAATGCCCTCATAAAGTTGTTGCGCAATTAACATGGTCTTTTTTGCGCTAAACTGCAAACGAGTGGATGCCTGTTGTTGTAAAAGGCTTGTAGTAAATGGGGGGGGCGCATTATTGCGTTTTGTTTGTTTCTTTATGTTTGTAATAATAAATGAGGCATTTTGCAGTTTTTCGGTAATTTCCTTTGCCTGCTGTTCGTTTTTTATTTCTATATTTTTGTCTTCTAATTTTTGCAGAAGGGCCTTGAATGGTTTAATGTCGTCAGGTTTTTTACCCGGGGAGATGCTCTTTAGCTCTGCGGTTATTTTCCAATATTCCTGGGGTTTGAATTCGTTGATTTCTTTCTCGCGTTCTACAATAAGTCTGACAGCAACGGATTGAACACGGCCTGCGCTTAATCTTTTAGAGATTTTTTTCCACAGAAGCGGGCTTATTTTATAGCCAACAATGCGATCAAGTATTCTTCGGGCCTGTTGCGCATTTACCTTTTCCATATTAATTGGGCCATAGTGTTTAAAGGCTTCCTGGATAGCATCTTTTGTAATTTCGTTAAACGTAACGCGGCGTATTTTTTCAGGGGGGATATCCAGCGCCTTGTATAAGTGCCACGCAATCGCTTCTCCCTCGCGGTCAAGATCGGAAGCCAGATAAACAGTGCTGGCCTTTTTGGAATCGCTGATTAATTCATCAATTAATTTTTTCCTGCTTGGTATTACTTTATATTCCGGGGTAAAGTCGTTTTCAATATCTACGGAGAGTTTTTTCGCAGGAAGGTCCCGAACGTGACCCATGGAGGATTTTACGAAGAAAGAAGCATCGAGAAACTTGCTTATGGTTTTAGCTTTCGCAGGCGATTCGACGATTACCAGGTTTATTTTAGACTTGGCCATTAGGATACCTCTGAAAATAAGAAAAATTTAAACAGGATGGACAATTTGTGTCAAGATATTTTTAAGTCGTTGTTCATTATCATTCGTTTTGCAGGTTTTTTTCAGAAATTTAATCGCAAAACACTTGTTTATCAGGGACAGAAAATTATACCGTGCTTTTATACTAAAAAAAGCTTCCTCGATTTTTCTGAGTTTTTTTACTATTGACATTATGTTATGAGTTAAATAAAGTATATTCCTGTGAAAATCAAAACAATTTATTTTTTCTTTAGTATTTAAGTGAAGAATGGGAAGGGTGTAATGCCAACAACAAGCTCTGCGAAAAAAAGACTGCGACAAGATGAGAATCGCAATTTAATCAACAAGTCAAGGAAAACTGCGTTAAAGACCCAGGTAAAAAGGTTTTTATCGGCGTTACAAAGCAAAGATATTAAGGCCGCTGAATCTGAATATTGCCTGACCGTAAAGAAAATGGACAAAGGCGCTGCAAAAGGCATTTTGCATAAAAAAAATGCAAGCAGAAAAAAATCCCGTTATGCAAAAAAGCTAAACGATTTAAAAACATCTGCAAAACAAGGCGGTTAACCGGGGTAATAAACAACGAAGACCACAAACCAATAACCATTTAAAATAATGTTGAATTTTAAATTTTGAATTACCGGTAATTTAAAATTCATAATTTAAAAATATAAAATTTCTATTAATCCATCCTACATGATTACTTCGTTCAACATGACGAAGGTTGCTGCCCGTTCCGCACTTGATATCTAAGCCCGCTAAATTCATGTAGTGCGACGAACCTCGTCGCACTACATATGACAATTTCCTGTCTCATTTTCTGGAAATAAATGATTCCGCCACAAGCATGCCAAGCACTAGCAATAAGAGAACCCCCCAGAGGGTCGTTTTCGCTTCCCCCCTAACCACTTCACGCCGCTCTCCTGAACGGGAAGACCTTACTATCACATTCGTTTCTCCCATAAGCGCGGTAATTTCTTTTTCCCCAATCTTCTCAAGATTAGACTCCGATGCGTCAACATTCACCGGGAAGTAAAAAAGGTTCTGCTGTTGCGATGTACCATTGATAAGAAACGAATACACCCCCGGCAAATGGGTTTCATGATAAACAAAATATTTTTCATTATTCATCACTTGTGGCGGTAAAAGGGTTTTTACCCCCCCCGGATTGGTTATTTCTAAATTGCCTGCATCGTACGGGGCTGGGAATTGCCAGTTTTGCTCCACAAGAATTTCATGCCTGGTTTCACCTGTCGCACTACCGGATATATACCGGCAAAGCTGCTGAATAAGGGGAACAAAAAGAGGTTTTACCGGTAAGTCTGTCCAATCTCTGTCGATAGAGGAGGCAATGAGCGCCACCCTTCCCTTGCCGACCTGCCTTTCAATAATGGCAGGAGTATTGTCGGAAAAGGAAAGCACCGTTTTCGCTCCTTCCAAAGGAGCAGGCTCTACATAAAATACCTGATGAAACTTAACCGATGACAACATATTAATATGCGTTTCGGATAGAAAACGCATTGCCGGATGCATCATCCCGGATATCTTTAGATTAAGCGGCTGTTCCTCCGTAATCAGTACATTCCCGGTAAAGATTTTTTTTGTGTAAAGCCGGTGCGG
Source organism: Planctomycetes bacterium RBG_16_41_13 (assembly GCA_001828295.1). The sequence continues at coordinate 6,435 of MHYI01000007.1, forward strand.
AAGCAGCCCCTCAAATGAATTGTTGTAATAACTGCCTTCTACCTTATCGCCGAGTGAAAAAACGACCGCCCCTCCTTCTTTTACAAACTTTTCCAACTCCTCTGCCTTTTCGTATGGCAGCATTTCAACATTACACAAAAAGACAATGTCAAAATCTTCAAATACCATACCTTCCACTTCATGTATTGAACAAATGACCGGCTTGAGGGAGGAAACGTGTCCACGCGCCGGGTTTAAGGCTTTTTCCAGATAAAATGTTTCGCTTTCATAGATATTTGTTTTGGGGTCTCCGTCAATTAACAACACCTCAAGTTTTTGTTCCTCATTAATGGCAAAATACCGTTTATTATCAACAATTAAATTATCATCTGGGATTTCAATCCAGCCAAAGTGGTTGCCTTTTTCCACCTTGAAGCAAAATTCTTTCACTTCCTGGGAATACGCCTCAATATTGAAAAATCCCTGTACCACTTTTTTTTGATCTACATATACCTGCGCTAATAGATTTTTTATTCTTACCGGCGAATAATTAGAAACTGTTGCCTTAAAAGACACGTCTCCACCCTTATTGAACACATTGTTTTGAAATTCCAGTCCCGTAATAGCAATATTCCCGTAGTCCTTTCCTTCCGACACATTTATTATGTGAACGCCGGTGATATTATTTTGCAATTTTTGCTGTCCGTCATGAAACCATTTAAGGTCCCAACCATTTCGCGTGAAATCGGTAATAATAAATATCTGTTTAATGGGCGTTTCGTCGGCCATCAATATTCCAATTGCCTTGTCCAGGGCGGACGTAATATGTGTGGTTGAATACCCGGGGCGTAAATTTTCGATGACAGTAAGGAGGTTTTCTTTATCATATTCAAGTTCAGGCACAATCATTGAATTTGCCAGCGAACAGCCAATGACCGCCGCCTTATCATCCTTCGTTAATTGCCCGATAATATTCCTTGCCGTATTTTTGGCAGAATGGAAAAGGGGTTTGCCTTTTTCCGCATATTGCATACTGTAAGAATCATCGACAATGATAACATTACTGGTGGGATTTTTTCCGTCGTCACCGCCTCCGCCAATATTTTTGACAAAGGGCCTGGCAAGGGCCATGGCAAGAAAGGCAAACAAACATGCCCTGAGAATAAGGAGTATCAATTGCCGGAGTTTAAACTTTACATAAATACGTTTATTGGATTGGAGTAAGAAATCTATCGCCGCGAATCTATGGGATATCGCCTTCTTTTTATTGAAGAGGTGGATGATAACGGGTATACAAGCGCCCAGGACGCCAAATAATAAAAGCGGATTGAGAAAGGAAATCATGTAAAAATTCTACCATATGCTCCGGGGAAAATGAAGGAGAAAAGCATTGAAT
>MHYI01000008.1:0-959 GCA_001828295.1 Planctomycetes bacterium RBG_16_41_13
CCGACGATAAAGAGATTTTTATAGGCAAGCTTAATTATCTTAGAAGCAGAAAATAAAGCATTTTGAAGGAATTATCAGGATTGTCTGTACTATAAGTGGGAAAATTCGGTTTTTATCAGCGTATTTAATTATGGAAACTGACGTTGTATAAGAAAGGTGCGTGGTCGTAAAATATGGCAATAATAAAACCCTTTCGTGGTTTGCGATACAATCATGACATTGTAAAAGATTGCTCGGCAGTAGTGACGCCTCCTTATGATGTCATATCTCCCGCAGAACAGGAGCGGTATTACAAGAATCATCCTAATAACATGATTCGTTTGGACCTGGGAAAAGAATTTCCCGAAGATACGGAAGCGGACAACAGATATACCCGCGCCTCGGAATTTCTTGACGAGTGGATGAAGGCGGGCATACTGAAACAAGAGGATGCACCGGCAATTTACATCTATGACCAGGAATTTTCCTATGGCGGTAAGCATTTTATTCGCCGGGGCTTCATTGCGTTGGTAAGGCTTGAGCCGTTTGATACAGGATCCATTTATCCTCACGAGCAGACCCTTCCAGGTCCCAAGGCAGACCGCCTGAAACTTATGCAATCATGTAAAGCAAATCTCAGTTCAATATTTGCTCTTTTCCCCGATGAAGACAATGCCGCTGATAATTACTTACATTCAATAACCACAACAAAACCGGAAATCGATTTTGTTGACGACAGCGGTGTAACCAACAGACTTTGGGTCATTAGTGAAAGGAAGGCTATCGGTACGATCATTGAAATAATGAAGGGAAAAGCCCTTTTTATCGCTGATGGACACCATCGCTATGAAACATCGTTAGTTTATAAAGAGCAGAGACATAAAGAAAATGGCGGCCAAAATAGGGAATTACCTTCGGATTATGTGATGATGGTGTGTGTTTCCATGAATAATCCGGGGCTGCAGATATTCCCTTTTCAT
>MHYI01000008.1:1105-3003 GCA_001828295.1 Planctomycetes bacterium RBG_16_41_13
GCTTCGTAATGTATGCAGGCCAGGGTGATAGATACAGCCTGTTGCGGTTAAATGATAAAAGGATATTAGAAAAGGTGTTTGCCAATGACCATCCGGAATGGAAGCATTTAGATGCAGGCATACTCCATAGCATCGTTTTAAAAAGGATATTGGGAATAAATTCCGACGAAGCAGGGTTGAAAGATTTTATAAAGTATGTAAAAAATGAAACAGAAGCTATATCGCTCGTACAATCAGGCGCTTTTCAGGCAGCATTTATTTTGCGGCCGACTCTGATAGAACAAGTAAGGGAAATCGCTCTGGCGCGCAAGGTAATGCCGCCAAAGTCAACCTACTTTTATCCCAAATTAATTACCGGTGTTGTTATAAACAAAATGAACTGAAAAAGAAATCGCACACGGATTATTTGTGATTTCAGTTAACGATTGACTGTTTACCTGATTTCATATAAAATCCTAGCTTATGTAGTATCTTATCCGGAGTGGCAGAGGGACTGGCCCTGTGAAGCCACAGCAACCGGCCTGTTCAGATTACGTCTGAGCACGGTGCAGGTGCTAATTCCTGTCTCAAGTTTTTGGGAAAAGATAAGATAGGAGAACAAACAAAAGCCTCATCCTATCTTATTTTTAGGAAAGAGGCTTTTTTTATTGTTGAAGAATATACGGAGAAAGAAATGGGTTATGTAAACGGATTAAAATGCAGGGAATGCGGAAAAGAATATCCGAAAGAACCATTGCATGTTTGCAGTTTTTGTTTCGGGCCTTTAGAGGTCGATTATGATTACGCGGGTATTAAAAAGGTTATAAACAGAGAGGTTATTCAATCGCGCAGCAATACAATGTGGCGTTACAAAGAACTGCTCCCGATAGACGGCGAACCGACCGTTGGAAGCCAGGTGGGATTTACTCCGCTTGTAAAGGCGAATAATCTGGCAAAAATTCTGGGCGTAGAAGAACTCTATGTAAAAAATGACTCGGTAAATTACCCTTCGTTTTCATTTAAGGACAGAGTGGTTTCAACTGCATTGTCAAAGGCAAAAGAATTTGGCTATAAGACTGTTGGATGCGCTACTACCGGCAATTTGGGAAACGCAGTAGCCGCACAGGCGGCTCAGGCGTGCCTGGAAAGTTATATTATTATGCCTGCAGACCTGGAACAGGGCAAGATTATTGGTACACTGATATATAATCCTAATGTGATAAAAGTAAATGGAAATTATGACCAGGTAAACAGGTTATGTTCTGAAATTGCCGATAAATATGGTTGGGCGATAGTAAACGTAAATATACGGCCGTATTACGGCGAGGGATCAAAAACATTTGGTTATGAAATCCTGGAACAACTGGGCTGGAAGGCGCCAAAACATATTGTTGTTCCTATGGCTGGCGGGTCATTAATTACAAAAATCGGGAAGGCCATAAAAGAATTTGTGAACTTGGGCATCATTGATGGGGCAGATACTAAATTACACGGAGCTCAGGCCAGCGGGAGTTCCCCGATTACTACGGCGGTTAAAGGCAAAACGGATGTTATACGGCCTGTAAAGCCCAATACTATAGCACAGTCGATAGCAATTGGAAACCCTGCGGATGGGTATTATTCAGTGAAAAGTATTAATGTCTCCGGCGGATGGGCAGAGGATGTAACGGATGACGAACTTGTTGAGGGCATTAAATTACTAGCGAGAACAGAAGGTATTTTTACAGAGACGGCAGGCGGCGTTACCGTGGCGGTTACAAAAAAACTGATCGAACAAGGAAAGATACCGCGCAATGAATCGATCGTCATTTCTGTTACCGGAAATGGTTTAAAAACACAGGAAGCCGTGATTAACAAATTATTTGAACCAAAAATTATTAACCCTTCCCTTGCCGAATTTGACAAAGTTATGGAAGAAA
>MHYI01000008.1:3109-4729 GCA_001828295.1 Planctomycetes bacterium RBG_16_41_13
TTAAGGATGTTGCCCCTGTAATTTACCAATGAGGAATCGATCTGATGGAGAAATTCTATGCCCGATAATGATACAAATTATGAATGGACAAAAAAGGGAGGAACTCTAAGCGATAAGAATGCTTTTAAAGAATTTGGATTGACACAAAATGATATCATGAAGGCAATTAATGAGGGAAAGCTCCAATTTAGAGAGGGTAGTATATACGGAAATCCATATTTTAGATTACTTAGATCAGAAGTTGAAAAATTGGCTGAAGAAAGATTTGGAAAAGATTTGTTTAATAAGAAAAAGGCCAAGGTTGAATTAAAAAAAATAAATAAAGAACTAGTAGAATTGAAATCAAAGATCGCAATACTTGAAATGAGAAAAGATGAATTGACTCAAATCATTAATTAATACATTACTATGTTAAAAAATTACGTTGAGCAGGTATCTGCTATTTTTCCTGATCCAGGAATGATAGCTGTATTCGACAGTAAGCATACAGACTGGGTCAAATGGGTATTTTTTAAGAAATTTGCAAAAATATTCCCCACTATGAGTGTATTTATATGGCACAAAGCAAAAAAAGACTCTTTGTTTTCAGTGTTGTTCCCCACTTTTGCAAAAACAAAGTTCATTTGACCCAGTCTGTTTACTCAACCCAACCTGCACAACGATAATTAAATCAAAAAGAGATGAAACATGCTTTTGTTTGATTGGGATCCAATCAAGGCGGGAAGGAATATAAATATTCACGGCGTATCTTTTGATGAGGCAAGCACTGCTTTCAAAGATATCCTGTCATTAACGATTTATGATCCTTTGCACTCTGACGAAGAGGACAGGTTCATTTTAATTGGAAATTCCTGTAAAAATCGTCTTTTGGTAATTGTTCATACGGAAAGAGAAGATAAAATCAGAATAATCAGCGCAAGAAAAACAACAAAAAACGAAAGGAGACAATATGAAGAGAATGCAAAAAGATCCAGACATGCTTGAAGAATATGATTTCAGCAAAGGGATTCAGGGAAAATATGCAAAAAAATACAATGAAGGAACAAATGTCGTGGTTATAGATCCGGATGTTGCAAAGTTTTTCCCTGACCACGACTCTGTAAATGAGGCATTGAGATCAATAACCGAAATTATTAAAAGGCAAAAAAGGACGTCCAAAAAGTCCCCCCATCGGACGGTTAATAGCCGACGCTGAGTTTAATCGTTGAGTGGCCATATTCTAAAACAAGGTGCTTATGACAGCGATTGGGGGGTATTATATTACTGCGAATGGGCAGTGTAATTAATGTTAGGCTTAAATTTCAGGGAGAAATTGAAAGCGTGAATACTGAAACGGTTGTAGTGGCAGTGTTGTCGTCACTCCTGTCGGGGCTAATTGGTGTCCTGCTATCTTTTTTCTTCTATCAACGTCTTGAGCGGCGCAAGCTAAAGATGGACACTGTGCGGAAGCTGTTCGGAGGCAAGCACAACATGGCAGGCAGGGAATTTCAGGATGCCCTGAATGAGGTGATGGTCGTTTTTTCCGATTCAAAAGAAGTGATCGCAGCAATGGAAGAGTTTTGGACAATCCTGCAGTCGCCTAAGGTAACGCTGCCCACTGAGGTCGCGAATGACAAGCTT
>MHYI01000008.1:4818-5083 GCA_001828295.1 Planctomycetes bacterium RBG_16_41_13
GATGGATGAAGCATCAGAGCAACCATCAAGCAAAGTAAATATTATTGAATTGATGGGTTTACTTCGTTTAACCCATCCCCCCCCATAGCGGGTTCAGGTTTTGCAACCTGAATCCACAAGTTTATACAGATAAAGGTGCTATGTACAAATCGGCGACATAAAACAATGGGATGTTGTAGAGACGCATTGCAATGCGTCTCTTGAACCCGCACCAGGATGTTAGTGTCCAATTGCTATACTATACGACATTATAAAAGTATTGAAA
>MHYI01000008.1:5166-5361 GCA_001828295.1 Planctomycetes bacterium RBG_16_41_13
AAAAGATTTGGGAAAAGGGATAAGGGGCAAATATCACAAGGAATATAAAAAGGGGGCAAATCTCGTTCTCCTTGGTCCCGATGGTCATTTAGAATTATAGGCGAGCAGATAGATGGAAGTTTTCAAATAGGAACAGATGTTTATTTAATCGAAGCAAAATGGCACGATAAACAAATAGGCCAAAGCGACTTGTTA
>MHYI01000009.1:0-605 GCA_001828295.1 Planctomycetes bacterium RBG_16_41_13
ATCATGAATGGACAAGGGGCAAGTGCGCTACAAAGCTGCTTCAGTATTTTGCAGTGGGCGTTCCCGTAGTATGTTCTCCGGTGGGAGTCCACGGCGAGATTGTTGAGGAAGGCATGAACGGCATGTTTGCTTCAACTGTTGATGAGTGGGCAGAGAAGATAAAATGCCTGGCCGATGATGCGGCGCTGAGAAAACGTATGGGGCTGGCAGGGAGAAAGACTTTAGATGCCGGATATTCATTACAGGCGAACGCGCCGAAATTTATAAATGTTATCAGGGATGTTTAACGTAATAGAGGGTGTAAAAGTTTCCACTGCAAAATAACGGTATTTAAAATACACAAAAGCATTGATTATGAAAATTCTCTACCTGTATTCTGATCACAAGTGGACGGGGCCTTCGCAGCCTATCGTTGAGTTGTGTAATTATATGAGCAAAAAGGCCGACGTTATGTTGTTGACGAGTGTGCCTAAAATTCCGGACACAGGCTTGATTTCTCATGTGGAATCCGGCAGGGTAAAAACGGTACAAACCCTTGCTAAGCGTGGCGGGATTGGCGCAATGATGAGAAACAGGCGTGTGACAAAGCAGGTTGTTCAACAATT
>MHYI01000009.1:713-15723 GCA_001828295.1 Planctomycetes bacterium RBG_16_41_13
GGCTTTTTGAAAAAAACAATTTGCAAAAGGGCGGATGTTTTCACGGTATTTAGCCTTAAATTAAGAGATATGCTGCAAAACGATTTCAGGAAGGTCGTTTGTTTAAACCCCTGGCTGGATATTCATCAAATACCAAAAGAACCTAAAAATATCAGGCCGGAATTTGGTTTAAAGGAGGATGATTTTGTGGTTGGTCTTGTCATGAGAATGCAGCACCACAGAAAATTCGAACTGATTGTTGAAGTCGCTAAAATAATAAAGGAATCCGGTAAAAATATTAAGTTTTTACTGCTGGGAAGGGGTCCTAATCTGAATAAACTGGCGGTAACGCCGGTAAAGAAGCATAAATTAGAGGATAGTGTGATTTTCGGCGGGTACAAGAGACTGGATTATTGGGACGCAGTACATTGCTTTGACGTAATGTTTTATACGGTTGCCGGTTCTGATGGAACAGCGAGGGCTTTAAGACAATGCCAGGCGTTGGGGAAACCTATTATCTGCCTAAGGAGAGATTTTGTTGTGGAAATCGTCCATGACGGCATTGATGGGTTTGTGACGGGAGATGATCCAAAGGAAATTGCAGAAAGATTATTTGTCTTATATTCTCAAAAAGATATGCTTTTTGAATTTTCAAAACAATCTGCCGGTCAGGGGCGTAAATATGATCTGGAAAATGTTGGCGACGAAATATACGCATTATATGAAGAATGTATAAAGAGCGCCAGGTCATAAAGGGTAAGAAGGATAGTTTTCTATGCGTTATAAGAAAGACGTGACCGGTGTTTATGGCAAATAAAAAACCTCTGGTTTCTATTGTTATGCCTACCTATAACTGTGCGGCTTATTTGCCGGAATCAATTGAATCCATTCTTGCACAGACATACGATGCGTATGAAATTGTTGTGATTGATGATGGTTCTTCCGATAACACGAAGCTGGTATTGGAGCCTTACAGTGAAAAGATAAGGTATATTGATTTAGGGCGCAATGAAGGACTTCCTACTGCAAGAAATCTGGGTCTTCAGTCGGCGAAGGGGGAGTATGTCGCATTTCTTGATGCTGATGATATCTGGATGCCGGAGAAATTAAAGATGTCTATTGACCAATTCCTGAAAAATCCTGATGCGGGGATGGTATATTCAAAACATATAAATATAGACTCAAAAAGCCAGTTTCTGGAAGGAAAGATCAGGAGAACATTGCCATCTGGCAATATTTTCCTTCAATTATTTTTTGAACAAAATTTTATAATATGTTCTTCCGTTGTGGTTCGTAAAGAGGTGTTTAATAAAACAGCTTTATTTGATTTTGAACTGGTAAACTGCCAGGATTGGGACATGTGGCTGAGAATTGCATTCTATTACAAAGCGATTGGCATAGACGTTCCGCTGGTGAAATACCGGCATAGTTCCAAATCTCTCAGTAAAAACCGCGATAATGTCCTGAAATACCAGAAGGTGATCATTGATAAGATATATACTATGTTTAAAGATAGTGAGAACGGCATTAGCGGAAAAATGTATAAAAAACGTCTTGCCGCACATTATGCTAAAATCGGCAGACATTATATGAGAACAGGCGATAAAGCAGCGGCAAGGGAACATTTTCGTCTGTCGTTGAAGATGGACCCGATTAATATCAGAACCTTGAGATATTATTTTTTTCATTCATGAATGACCTGTGTATTATTATTGTCAACTGGAACACAAAAGACCTGCTGTTGAAATGCATTGCATCCGTTTATGAATCGGATACAGATTGTATTATCAAAATTTGTGTTGTGGATAACGGGTCGAAAGATGACAGTGTTGTGGCGGTGCGTAGCAGGTATTCCGGAGTGCATATTATAGAAAACCAGGAAAACAAGGGGTTTGCCGCCGCGGTGAATCAGGCAATAACGGCTATTTCCCCAAAATATTACGTATTGCTGAATACCGATGCGATTTTAGAAAAAAATACGTTGCGGATATTGTATGCTTTTATGGAATCCCATAATGATGCGGGAATTGCCGGTGTTCAACTGTTAAAACCAAACGGCATGAAACAAAACAGTTTTGATAATTATCCCACCTTGGCTTCGGAGTTATTGAATAAAAGTCTCTTGCGATGGTTGTTTCCGGCTAAATACATGAGTAAGAAACGTGTTATCACGCAGCCCATCGAAATAGAATCAGTTATAGGGGCATGTATTATGGTAAGGAATGAGGCAATTAAAAAAATCGGCAAATTGGATGAAGGGTATTTTTTCTTTTTGGAAGAGACTGACTGGTGCTATCGCATGAAAAATGCAGGGTGGAAAGTGTGGCATGTCCCCGACGCCAGGGTGATTCATCTGGGGGGAGAGAGCAAGAGAAAAGCGCCGTGGCAATCGCAAATTGAGTATTGCCGGTCATTGTATCTTTTTTTTAAAAAGAATTATTCCCGTGATGTTTACATTACCTTCAGAATATTGTATGTGATGAAGATTTTATTCAATTTAATCATCAATAGCGCGGGGAACGGCATTGTTATGTTTCTTAGCAGGAAGTTGAGATACCGGTTGACAATATATTACAGGCTTTTTCAATGGCATGTACTGTTATGTCCTGATTGGATGGGATTACGGTCGGCAAAACCAGGTAAATAAGAATTATTGAGGAATAGGCGGGCAAAACGACCATTGATGAATACGAAAAATAGTAAATACATAAGTCAGGTATCAGAGTACGCATTTATTGCGTATTTTTTTATTTTAACATTTTTTCCTTACGGCGCTGATGTCATTAAAGTGATGTGTTTGATGACAATGGTTGGATGCCTGGCGTATCAGATGGTTCTTGAGAAACGGATTATCTTTGAGAAAACAGCGCTTAACATACCCATTCTGGTATTTTTTATTTATCTGATAATAGCATCAATTTTTTCAAAAAATACAAAATATTGTTTTGAAACACTATTGCATGACTATGTCCCGTACTTCATCATCTTTTTTTGTATGGTCAATACAATACACAGTATTGAGCAAGTGAAACGCATAATAAAGGCAATGCTTATTATCTGTGGGTTGGTATGTGGATATGGTTTGTACGGGTATTATACGGGAATTGCCGTAAGGGATGACAGGTTAATTGCAACATTTAAGTATCACTCAAGGATTGCAAAATATATTTCATTGTTCCTGCCGATTGCTATTTGCCTGTTTTTTTATTACAGAAGCATATTTGTTAGGTTTTGGCTTGGATGTCTTGTATTTGTAAGCGGATATGCAATAGTTCTGACAATGAGCAGGGCAAGCTGGTTCGCAAATATGGTTGCTGTGATTTATATAGCGTTCATGTTGAAAAAAAAGTATTTGCTCATTGCGATAATTGTGCTGTGTCCTTTATTGTTGGTGCTTTTACCATCAAAATATTCCATGCACGCCAAAACCATCACGCAATATGATAAATTCTTTTCGTCGAACAAGATTCTTGGAGAAAGGTTGATGTGCTGGAAGGCGTCAATTGCTATTATTCTTGATCATCCGTTGCTGGGGATAGGGCCAGGAAAAAGAAACTTCAGGGATATATATGAAACATACAGAAAGGAGATTAGGGAAAAAGAAAAGAAATCTCTTGGGGATACTCCTGCGAAGACTGTTAAGAAGAAAAAGAGTGTGAAGCCGAAAAAAGCGCAAAAAGTTGAAGGTCTTTCGCATGCGCATAATATTATACTGCATATGTGGGTGGAAACGGGGATATTTGGATTGGCGATCTTCCTATGGATGTTTACCATAATATTTTATAGAACAATAAAAACGATAAAATCAATTGCAGAAAATAGATTCGAAAAAATGCTGCTTGTGGGTGTTTCGGCTGGTCTTGTTTCGCTAATTTCCCACGGATTAACTGATATTTTCTGGAAAACCCCTGAATCCTTATTTCTTTGGCAGGTTATCGGTGTGTTGTTTCTTATTATTCAATTAGAGGGAAACAGAAAAAGAAAGGATATTTTAAGTAGTTATTCAGGGAATAGCTAAGACTATGCTGTTAATGAAGAACACATTTCCCGAACCGAAAAAGGAGGAAGACTATGCGAGTTAAATCCTCATGATGGTTTATTTTTATTGACAGAAAAAATATTGTCTACATCCGCAAAATCCTTTTTTAATCAAGAGACAGCAAGTTCTCTAACATGGGTGATGTCCCTTTTACTAACTGCTCGTATTTGAGATGAAAGCAAAGTTGTAACAGCAACTGTTCCACCGTCAAGTGTCATAAATTCGACTTCAAATGCTTCACCTTGACGATGAATGTGAATAACCGTACCGACATCACCAGCCTGTAAACCATCCTCCGATAAGTCTTTCAACAAAACAATTCGATCATGCTCTTTTATCATGGTTTCCTCCTATTTTGGGTGTGCAGTAATCAATCTTGGCGTTGTAGACTGTTTTTCTATTATCCAAACAGTCCTTACATATGGATTGCGGCTATCTGGTGTTTCTAACAATCCATCTACACTATAACGTGTGCCATATTCAGATTCAACAATTTTTGCCACATTATAGGTTGCCCCGTGTTTGCGCAAAGATTCTGCTAATATTATCCAATTTTCCAGCGTGAAACCAAATTGAGAAAAAAAGATCGCTTTATTGCTCCCATCCGGATGTGATGTACACAACAAGTATTCCGTAATTTTCTTACGATCCACTTGTGCCTGGAACCGAAAAATGAGGAAGACTATGCGAGTTAAATCCTCATGATGGTTTATTTTTATTGACAGAAAAAATATTGTCTGTAATAATCTATCCAGAATAGTATTATTTAATACATAGGTAATCTTGTTATATGCCGCTTCGTTATTCGTAGCGGCTTTTTTATTTTGAGTTCACGAGAGAAGCATTGTAATGTTTCAATAAGAAATTTGAGGAAAAGAATGGCAAAAACTGTAAGAGATAATGTTCGTAATGTAGCAATTATTGCCCATGTTGATCACGGCAAAACGACTCTGGTTGATCAATTGCTTAAGCAGAGCGGCACGTTTAGGGTGAATCAGCAGATTCAGTATACTGAAAGAATCATGGATTCAAATGACCTTGAGCGTGAGCGTGGTATAACTATACTGGCAAAAAATACTGCTATTAATTACGAAGGAGTGAAGATAAATATAATAGATACGCCAGGACATGCTGATTTTGGCGGAGAAGTGGAGCGGGTACTCAAAATGGCGGATGGTGTGTTGCTGCTGGTTGATGCGGCGGAGGGGGTCATGCCTCAGACCAGGTTTGTACTGCGAAAAGCCCTTGGTTACAATTTGAATCCTCTTGTTGTAATTAACAAGATAGACCGTCCTGACGCCCGTTGTCAGGATGTAATCAATGAAGTGTTTGATCTCTTTGTGGACCTTGATGCCAACGACGAACAATTGGATTTTAAAATTGTATATGCAAGCGGACGAAATGGCTATGCCAAATTATCGCTTGATGATGAAAGCAGCGATATCAGACCACTCCTTGATGCAATTATACAATTTGTTCCAAAACCGTGTTATGACACTGAATTCCCATTGCAAATGCAGATAGCATCGCTTGATTATAATGACTATGTCGGCAGGATTGGAATTGGCAGGATTTTTTCCGGCACAATTGCCACCGGCCAGCAAGTTGTCAGAATTGATAAGACAGGAAAACAATCCTTGCATAAGATTACTGAGATGTATGCGTTTGTGGGGTTATCAAGGGAAAAAACGCCGTCGGCAATGGCAGGGGACATTATAGCGTTAACGGGAATTGAGAATATTGACATTAGCGATACGATTACTTCTGTTGAAAATCCACAAGCAATGCCGTTGATACATATTGATGAACCAACCCTTTCCATGGTATTTTCAGTTAATAATTCTCCGTTTTGTGGTAAGGATGGAAAGTTTGTTACCAGCAGAAATTTGAGGGAGAGATTGTTTAGGGAATTACGTTCAAACGTTGCCCTTAAGGTGGATGAAACAGCTTCGCCCGATGCTTTTTGCATTTCAGGAAGGGGATTATTACACCTCTCAATATTAATCGAAAACATGCGTAGAGAAGGATATGAATTACAGGTATCAAAACCGAAAGTAATTTATAAGGAAATAGATGGAAAGAGAATGGAACCGATGGAGTATGTGGTTATAGATGTACCAAAAGAAATGGAGGGACAGGCGATTTCTCTTCTGGGGGCTAGAAAAGGTGAAATTGTCAGCATGAAGACGGAAAAACAATATACACATTTTGAATTTAAGGCGCCCTCGCGTGGATTAATTGGTTTGAGAAACCGTTTATTGAGTTCTACGCGGGGAGAGGCGGTTATGCATCATAATTTTTATGATTACGAGCCTTACAAAGGAGATATTGTGCACAGGACGCAGGGCGTATTAGTTTCTATGGCTGCTGGTGAGGTCACGGCATACGCTTTGGAAGGCTTACAGGACCGCGGAATAATGTTTGTTAAACCTGGTGAAGAGGTGTATGAAGGGATGATAGTCGGTGAACATTGTGAACAGAATGATATTGTGGTTAACGTGATAAGGGAGAAGAAGGCTACGAATGTCCGACAGGCTACCGGAGAAAAAAGCGTTAAGTTGTCTCCGCACAGAGAGTTTTCGCTGGAGATGGCACTTGAATATATTGAAGACGATGAGCTGGTTGAAATTACTCCTAAAACATTTCGATTAAGAAAAAAATTTCTTACGGAGAATGAAAGGAGAACCACACGCAGACAACAGAACCCTGAAAAGGTAGCAATTCCATAACGATGCGAAGATTCGTTATGCAAATAATGTTTTGTTTAAAAAAAAGCAGGCTTTTCAGCCTGCTTTTTTTTACAATAATAGTTATAGTTAATGTATATGTATTTATTACTTTTTTTTCATTTTTCCTGTTGAAGCGGAACCACATTTTGCTACAACCTTTTTAAAATCTTGTCCTACGCTGAATTTAACAGTTTTGCTTGCCTTAATAGTAATAACTGCTCCCGTTTGGGGATTCCTTCCTTTTCGTGCTTTTCTTTCTTTTACTGAAAAGGTTCCGAAACCAATAAGACGCACTTCGTTCGATTTCTTTACACCTTGCTTGATGCCGTTCAATACAGCGTTTACCGCCTTTTCTCCGCAAGCCTTAGAAACACTACATTCATTCGCAACATACTCAACCAACTCCTGTTTATTCATACAACTTTCTCCTTTCTAAAAATATGGCGTATATAAGATAACCATAAGGACAAGCTAAAGTAGGGGTTAGAATACAGTAAATAACTTTCTGAATCAAGCAATTTTTTGGGCATTCTGAAAAAATGTAAGTAGGATATATTTGTGCAAACAAGCATAAATAGGGAATCAGCAAGGGGAATATTTTTCAGCTTAACTCGTTTCCAACATTTTAGCCGTTTGAAAATTGCATTTCAATAAATCAGGCTGCCTTTGTCAGCGACTTTATTCTGTTGTTGATCTTGATGTAGAGACGCATTGCATGCGTCTCTCTGTTGTGTAAACATTTTTATTACTACGTGCAGCAGTTTCCAGACGTATGCAATGCGTCTCTACAAAAAGTCGTCGGAGTTGAGAGTGGCGGTATGACTGGAAAAGTACATAAATGAACTTGGGAGGTCTCATTATTCAGGTTGATGACCGTAACGCATACTGCAAGGGAAGCCGAAGGGTATAGCGGGATAATGAGAAGTCGGAGATGCTCATAGTAGTGATGATGGTGAAGACAACATAACTCCATTGAGGCACGTCCTGGTAAAAGCAGACGTTTCATTTCTCAAGAAGTTTCAATAGTTCACTCACCCCTGGATTCCCTCCCAAGAGGGGACTTATTGTGTTCTCCTCTTGGGAAGGGCTGGATGTTCTTTCTCTTATTTGAGATATACTCAAGATGCTCATAAAATATGAATTTTAAATTGTTAATTGGGTGGCACGGACAAACCTTGTTTGTCCGTGTTGAACTTGTACGACATTGTCTATAAACCCCCGTTAGAAAATCTGGAAGAGGCATTGCCATCACGGACGGGGCTTTCTTTCTCACGGGGGTAAATCACAAATTGTGAGCCTCTTGAGTATAACTTAAGGAAGGAGCTGAACTATTACCAATTTTCTAATACCAATTTTCTAAACGGATCAACATCGTTTAAGCTCTAAGGATATGCACTTGACTACTATAGCTGCAATCGGTAGTATAACTTTTTATGTAGGATTATTCTGTAGGTGTTTTTAAAAATGGAGGGAAGGCATGATCCGTAGAATTCCTGCAATGCTGTTTCATTTTTGTTTATGGTGTATTATTCATTCGGCGGGAGGCATTGCTGTTGCCGAAGAAATAATCGAGGGTCGTGAAAAAGGTTCCTCTTCAGAAGTAGTTAAAAAACATAATAATCATGCGCACAGAGGGCTTCAGAGAAATCTTGGATTTTCAAATTTTTTTGATGGATGGACCACCCCGTGGCAGCCTTATGAGCATACAGAAATAAATGCGCCACGGGTACCTTTGTTGCGTATTGTGCCGGGATTCTTTAGCAGGGAATTTAGGTTAAATTATATTTATATTCAAGATGAGCATCATGGCGAGGCAGATGTCAGTGAATTGAGTATCGCCCTTGAAATTCCTCTTACATTGCGGACAAAAATTGATATCGAACCGAAATTATTATATGTCGACCATAATGATCATGCTAGTACAGGAGGATTTGGCGATACCAGGCTGGCATTAAGGAGTATGCTTATCGAGAACGATCGCCTTTCGTTTTCCACGGGTTCCACTATGAATATAACAACGGGTGATGAAGACAGGGGATTGGGAGAAGGGATAACTACTATGGGACAGGAACTTGCCCTGTGGACAGACCTGGGGCACCGCATTAGTCTCCAGGCATTATTGGGTGTTGAGGTTCCTACTGGCGGAGAACATAAAGAAGATTCCAACGTGGATATGCTTTTTGGTATGGCCATGTCTAAAACATTTGACACGGGAGAAACGTTATATTTAGAAGGCATTACCCCATTTATCGAGGTAAATGGCAGAAAGGGATATGGCAGCGAAAAAGGGAGTGAATACCGTGTCGATCTTTTACCGGGAATACGCTGGGAGTTTTGCCGTGAGTTTTTCGTGTTTCAGGGCTTTGAAATTCCGTTAAATAATACAGAAGAGTTTAACAAACGGTTTTGGTTTGGAATTATTAAAGATTTTTAATAGTTCAAGTAGCGACAGGTTTTAAACCTTTCTCCACAATCCTGCACGTACCACATTTTATGGCATGGATCAACCTTCCCCATTTCTTCCCCTGCAAGGGTGAAAAAGAGGGATGAGGCCAGTAATAAAAAAAATTCATGGGTTCAGGTTGCAAACCTACCATGGAAAGTTTTTCAAAAGGCTAAATTGTTACATTTTTTTGATTTTTAAAATGAGAAGCGATATTTACACAGAACAGGTTTCACATACATAAAGAAATCCCGCTTTGTGTAATAAATGCACGAAGCGGGATGTATGGAAGAGGAATTATTTGTCAGAAATAAATAATAAAATGGATTGCAGAGAACAAACAAAAGATAAAGAGGTTGGTGCAGATTGTAAACCCTGGTATAAAAAGGGATTGAGGTTTGAATGCCAGCGGTGTGGCAAGTGTTGCCGCGGGGAGCCAGGGGTTGTTTGGGTGAATGGCAAAGAGATTAAAGACATTTCCCGGTTCCTGGGGATGACCGGAGAAATGTTTGCAAAAAAATATTTAAGGAATATTTATGGGCGAATTAGTTTGGTGGAATATGGCAATGGCGATTGCGTTATGTATAACAATGGTTGCGTTATATATGAAGTAAGACCATGCCAATGCAGAACGTTTCCCTTTTGGTCTTCGAACATCAAAGAAAAGAATGAGTGGGAAAAGTTAAAGGGGCAGTGTCCAGGAATAGATAAAGGGCGGTTGCATAATTTGAAAACAATACGAAAGAATTTGATAGTGTATGAAAATCGATTTGCCGGATAATAGTATTATTGCAGAAAAAGAAACAGCTCATAATGAGCAACTGTTTTCAGAGTTAAAGGAACTTTATTGTCTCTTAGAGCATGAAGTGTCTTTGATTAATCCCCGATGCAATAAATGTGGAATGTGCGGCAATTTCAGGGAATATGATCATGTGCTGTATGCAAGCAGTATTGAAGTTGATTACGTAACTAAAAATGTGTCTGTTCCCGATTTTGATATTTCAAGAGATGTTTGTCCATTTCTCAAAAATGATTTATGCAGTATCAGGGACTTTCGGATGCTTTCCTGCAGGGCGTTTTATTGTGACGAAAGACATAAAAATGAAACTCAATCAATACATGAAAAATACCATCGGTTAATCAAGGCGCTCTATGATAAATACCACCTCGAATGGGAGTATAGTCCATTTCTCCCACAACTTAAGAGATTCAAATCAAATACGTTGAAAAACGGCAACATCATTCTCCCGCCGGATATTTAAGAAAGAGTTCATCAAATCCTCTATGCAGAAATTGCTTGACTTAAACCAGAAAAGAATTAGACTGTTTTTGCTGAGACTCATTATCAATCAAATCGGGCTGGGTTTTTAAAAGATAAAAATCCAATGGCATTCATTTTTACCCACCCCTGGCCCCTCCCAAGAGGGGACTTATCAAATTCCCCTCTTAGGAGGGGCAGGGGTGGGTTTGTTCATTGCTTGACTAAAAATATTGAAATTCCTAAACGTTAAATTAAATGAAAGAGCAGTTACGGGTAATACGTATATGAATATTAAGAGGGCAGATACCTTCAAATTAGCGCTTGTTGGAAATCCGAATGTCGGGAAGAGTGTTATTTTTGGGTTACTTACGGGTAAATATGTAACGGTATCAAACTATCCTGGCACCACGGTGGAAGTTTCGCGCGGGGTATATAAAGGGTATGAAGGGGGTATCGAAGTCATAGATACTCCGGGCGCGAATAGTCTCATACCGCTTTCTGAAGATGAGGCCGTTGCAAGGGATATTTTGCTGGAAGATTACGATAAGCGCATTGTTCAGGTTATCGATGCTAAAAACCTGCGGCGTGGTTTATTGATAACAACCCAGATCGCTGAAATGGGGTTGCCGGTTTTGCTGGCATTGAATATGTGGGATGAACTCCTTGACAGAGGGATGAATGTTGATATCAATGCCTTGCAGGATCATTTGAAGATTCCTATAGTGAAAACTATTGCAACACACAAGGTAGGTTTCAGAGAGTTGTTTCATTCGGTGCCTCTTGCCAGTGTGCCAGACATTCGGATTAATTACGGCAAATATATTGAAGAAGGGATTTCAAGGGTAGGCAAGATACTCAATAATGTAATGGTGGTAAACGACAGGGCTTTGGCGATTATGTTGTTATCGCATGACGAATCGCTGGAAAGAAAATTAAAGGAAAAATTACCGGAAGATTCGTTACAAGAAATCGCAGGCATACGCGAAGAGGTGCAGAGACATTTTAGTAATCCGCTAGGGTACGTTATCAGCATTAAACGCTCACATTATGTTGATGGGCTGATTGAAAAGGTTACGACCGCAGTTGGAAACGAGGCGGAAACCCGGCCGTTTATGAGGGGAGCTTTTTTCTTCTTTTTGGTACCCCTGACGACTTTTTTAATCGGATATAAACTTATGTCGTTGCTCATGTACGCAATTACCATGAAGTTGCAGGTATCCGATGTACTTGAGACAGTGCTGGCACTTTCTGCAGGTGGCATAATGTCCCTTTATTTTACGTTGTATCTTTATAAAAAAGAATTTAAAACACGGAGTAAAATTACCGAAGTTTTGGGGCGGATTACTATGCATCCAATAGCGGCATTTCCCCTGTTGATAATGATTTTGTGGATAGTTTACAAATGGGTGGGGGAGTTTGGTTCAGGTGTGTGTGTGGACTTTTTGGAAAACAAGATCTTTGGCAGTGCGGAAACGCCATCAGATGGTTTTGATTTATGTGTGTATATTCCTTTTCTCGAAAAGGTGTATACTTTTACGCACATTAATTTCGAGGGAATAAATTATTATATTGGTCTCTTGGCGCAAAAAATAATGAGTAAAGATAATTTGATTTACGAATTATTTTTAAATGAGCAATCGGGGCTGATTCGGGTAGGTCTTACTTATGCGATTGCAATCGTTTTCCCCATTGTAGGGTTTTTCTTTCTTGCATTTGGCATTATGGAAGACAGCGGGTATTTGCCCAGACTGGCGGTGATGGTGGACAAGATATTTAAGCGGATCGGATTAAACGGAAAGGCCGTGCTTCCTATGGTTTTGGGTTTGGGATGCGACACGATGGCAACGATGACCACCAGGATATTAAATACGAAAAAGGAAAGGATTATTGCTACCCTGTTGTTGGCATTGGCGGTACCATGTTCCGCGCAGTTGGGGGTGATTGCAAGTGTCCTCGGCAGTATTTCCGGGATATATTTTGCGGCATATTTCCTTATTATTTGCTCGCAGCTTTTTTTTGTTGGTTATTTATCATCAATAATCCTGCCAGGCGCCCCCTCTGATTTTTTAATGGAGATACCCCCGTTTCGCATGCCAAAATTATCCAATATATTCATAAAGACGTTTTATCGGGTCAACTGGTTTATGAAAGAGGCCGTGCCTTTGTTTGTACTGGGTACGCTTGTTTTATTTGTTGCCACAAAACTAGGGGTATTGTCTTTTGTTGAGAAAATGGGGCAACCGGTAATTGGACATTTTTTAGGATTGCCGGTTGAAACAACCCGCGGATTTATTTTAGGGTTTTTAAGAAGAGATTACGGAGCAGTCAGTATCTTTAAAGTGTTGGAAGAACAAGGGGAAGGGCACGTGATAGACCCAAAACAGCTACTGGTTTCCCTCGTGGTTATCACCTTGTTTATTCCCTGCATTGCAAATTTTTTTGTCATGATCAAAGAGCGCGGTGCGAAAAGCGCATTTTTAATGTTTGCATTTATATTGCCCTACTCTATACTGATTGGGGGTTTGTTAAGAATTGTTTTGCGTTTATTTTGATGGGACAAATGATAGGCAGGATTGTTTCTGTTTCAGAAGGGTGTGCAGAGGTGTGTATTGTCGATGCACAAGGATCGTGCAATAAGTGTTCGTCATGCCCCATGAAAACAGGAACAAAAGATATCATAAAGGTAGCCGCACTAAATAACGTCAAGGTTGGACAGCTTGTTATCTTGCGTGATAACAGAAACTGGATAAATAAAAATAAAATAATATCATTAATTGGCGGCTTTATTTTTGGAGTAATTCTTTCCGAAGTATTTTCAAAAATTACAGCGTTTCGTACCTATCGTTCGGAATATGATTTCATAGGCGGCGGTATTATGGTTGTCATCATGATAATTCTTATAAAAATAACAAAACCAAACTACTGTTTGAGAATGGAAATGTATGGAGAAAAAAACCGTGAACATAATTGAGTCTTGCCATGAAGAATTGCTGGAGTTGATATGGACAATTGAAGAGGAACATGGTGAAACCGAGAAGGAATTGCTGATCAGGAAGGAAGGCAGTTCTTTTGCTGAAGCATATCTGAAAACACTTGTGAATAATGGATATATTTCGTTAAAAGATAATAAAGTTATTCTGACGGAAAAGGGTCAGACGGAAGCACAATTAATCATCAGAAGGCACAGACTTGCGGAAAGATTATTGCACGATGTTTTAGAGGTAAAAGAAGAAGCCATGGATTCCAGCGCTTGTGATTTTGAGCATTTTTTGAGTGAAGAAGTAACAACAAGCATATGCACGCTTTTGGGTCACCCATTAACATGCCCTCATGGAAAACATATTCCACCGGGTGATTGCTGCAGGAAAACTAATAAGGAAATACAACCTGTAGTATTTCCACTGACAGAATTACAGCCTGGGAAAAACGCTAAAATTTCTTACATTGTTACGAAATTTAACGGCAGACTGGACAGGCTTTCTTCAATGGGATTATTGCCAGGGATAAAAATCCACCTACACCAGAAATACCCTACCTATGTGATACAGATGGGCCAAACACAAATTGCAATCGATTCAACTGTTGCACGCGATATCTATGTGCGGCATGGTTGAGAAAGAATGGGTTTCATAGTTGGTGAATCGCACTCCTTTGAAATTATGAATTATGAATTATGAATTTTAGATTGTGTATGTTTTACATTTAAGATTTAGTATCTAAAATGTAAAATTCCCTCCTGAATGGCAGCATAGCTGCCCAATCTTTGTAGCCGATGCCAATGCAACAGGATTATGAGCAGCGTAGCTGCGAAATCTCAGTGGCTCTCATCACACCAATCTACGAAAACCGATATATTCTTTACACCAGATAATCCGTCACTTAAATCCAAATATCTACATAAAAAGAACTTGAGTAAATTTTAAAGAGAAGGTAATATTGAGGGAAAAATTTTATTTACACGAAATTTGTTTTAAAACGTTATCATTTTTTTGCAGGGAGAAAGTAAATTATGGATCCTGGTGCACTAATAGGGATAATAATTGGTGCTGCGTTGATATTGGTATCTATTGTGATGGATGGAGGTGGAGCGGCAGTTATTGCTTACATCAACATACCTTCCATAATGATTGTAGTTGGGGGGACGTTGGCTGCGACCATTGTACGATTTCCGATACCGACAGTAATTGGAGCGATTGCCGTAGCAAAAAAAACGGTATTTGTTAAATTTGGGCCAATTGAGGAAGAGATCAAGCGGTTAGTTGAATTTTGTAAAGTAAGTCGTCGCGAAGGTCTTTTGGGACTCGAGAAAGAGGTTGAAAAAATAAATGATCCATTTTTGGTTAAGTCGGTAAGATTACTGGTGGACGGTTCGGACTCGGATGCCTTAAGGGACATTCTCGGAACGGAAATTGATAAAATAAGACAAAGACATACATCGGGTAAAGGTATTCTTGATTTTGCAGGAATGGTGGCTCCTGCTTATGGTATGATTGGAACGTTGCTGGGCCTTGTTAATATGTTAAAAAACCTCGATGACCCTTCAAAAATTGGCGGCGGTA
>MHYI01000009.1:15799-16113 GCA_001828295.1 Planctomycetes bacterium RBG_16_41_13
CAAAGAACTTTTGTCGAAAGAAATCATACTGGAAGGCGTTGTTTCCATACAAAAAGGTGATGCACCCATGATTACCGAAGACAAATTGAAGGCATTTTTGCAGCCGAAGGATGTGATGAAAATGTCTGAAGAAAATAAAAAGGAAGAGAAATAATGTCCGAAGAAGCGCCGAAAGGCCCGGAAACCCCCGGATGGTTGCTAACATACGGCGATATGGTGACATTGTTAGTAACATTTTTTGTTATGTTAATAAGCCTTTCTACGATCAATGTTGATAAATATAAAGAAGTCATGAAACAGGTTCAGGCAAGTAT
>MHYI01000010.1:0-6264 GCA_001828295.1 Planctomycetes bacterium RBG_16_41_13
AAAAAGTGTTCTTGACAAGGTGGTAAAACGCCTTGCCGATGCAGGCATGCTGGTGAGTCTTTTTATAGACCCTGAAGAAGAACAGATTGTGGCTGCAAAAGAGGTTGGGGCTCAATTTATAGAACTACATACAGGTAATTATGCAAATGCGAAGGATGTGGACTTAAGGGCGAAATGGATGGAAAAACTAAGGCAAGGCATTAAGGTTGCGCATGGTTTAGGTTTAAGGGTAAATGCAGGGCATGGGCTAACCTATCAAAATGTTGGGTCTATCGTGGAATCATTGGATGTGGAAGAGTTGCATATCGGGCATAGCATCGTTTCCCGGTCTGTTTTTGTCGGAATACAAAAAGCCGTGCAGGAAATGAAGGATTTGATTTTCAGGCACAGTATGGCAAAACATCGTTCCGGTTAAAACCGGCAGAACGGTCACGCATCTGTCCCCAGCGGTTCCGGGCCGGCGCAATCATCCATGATTGAAACGAAACGTTTTGCCTGTTTCCTATGCCCGCTGCCAGTTCGTAACGTGCAAACCAATACCCAACACATGGTTCAATTGAAAAGATTGAACCAGCCATGCGTTCGCCAAAGGCGATACGTTCAATAAACGATTGCATTTCAAGAGGTAGAGAGATACCCGGAAAGTTCGTAACACTTTAGTTTTTTGAAAAATCCATCCATGCTTTACCCTCAAGGAAGCCTCCCCCTTTACTCCCCCCGGAGGGGAGACAATCCTCACCCATTGGGGGTGCAGGGGTTGCAAAATACTTTAGTATGGGGACTAGCTGATTTTAACCCTGACAAAGTTTCAAACTCTGTCAGGGTTACGGAATAGCCTGAAGTCATGGCTAAAGCCGGTTTTTTTACGAATATCTCCGCACTGAAGTGCGGAATTAATTGAAGCCCCCCCCATTGGGGATGACAGGTGGGGCGGCTTACGCATGAATGTGAACGTATCCCCGGCGCCAGTCGGGAATGTGTGTTGTAATCATAAAAGTTGAAACTTTTTTCCAAAAAACTAAATTGTTAAGGAGCTTGATTATGTTTAAAGGTTCCCTTGTGGCCTTGGTAACCCCTTTTAATAATGGACAAGTTGATTATAAAAAATTAAAGGAGCTTGTTGAATTTCATATTGAGAACGGAACAAATGGAATCGTTCCCTGCGGCACAACCGGAGAGGCCGCAACGCTTTCTTTTGAAGAACATGAACAGGTGGTAAGCGAGGTGGTAACTTATGTATCCGGCAGGATACCCGTTATCGCGGGAGCGGGTTCGAACAATACCAAAGAAGCCATCCATTTGACAAAACATGCCAGAAAAACAGGGGCGGACGGCGCCCTGGTCATTACCCCTTATTATAATAAACCAACCCCTGAAGGGCTTTACCGACATTATAAAGCAATAGCAGAAGAGGTTGATATTCCCATTGTAATATATAATGTACCTTCCAGGACGGGTATTTCTATTTTGCCCGAAACCGTGGCAAGGCTTGCTGAAATAAAAAACATTGTGGCAATAAAAGATGCTACCGGGAATATCGATCAGGCAACGAAAATAATGCAATTGTGTGACATAACGGTTCTTTCCGGTGAAGATTCCCTTATCCTCCCCATTATGTCCGTGGGAGGGAAAGGGGTAATATCGGTAACCGCCAATATAGCCCCGGCCGATACTGCTGCTCTCGTCAGGCATTGTTTAGAAGGCAATTTTGGGAAGGCGCTGGAATACCACTACAAGCTCTTTCCGTTATGTAAAGGGATGTTTATTGAGACAAATCCCATTCCTGTCAAGACGGCTATGAAATTATTAGGGAGGCTAAACGGCGAGATGCGTTTGCCGCTGTGCGAGATAACGAAAGAAAATGAGGAAATACTAAAGACTGTATTAGAAGATTATGGATTATTATCATAGAGGAGCTTTTTTTGATAGATAAGGAAAAAATTCAGGCAGCTATACGCTTATTTATAGAAGGCATCGGAGAAGACCCCAACCGTGAAGGATTGCAGGAAACACCGGAAAGGGTTGCCGAAATGTGCGAAGAGATATTTGCGGGTATCGGGCAGGATTCTCACTCCGTAATTAAGGTATTAAAATCTGAAAAATATGATGAAATAGTCCTTTTAAAAGACATTCCTTTTTATTCCATGTGTGAACACCATCTCCTTCCTTTCAGCGGAGTTGCTCATGTTGCCTATATCCCTCAGGGGAACAGGGTAACGGGCATCAGTAAACTTGCCAGAGTGGTTAATATTGAAGCAAGGCGGCCTCAGGTACAGGAAAGGCTTACTACGGATATTGCCGAATCCATCATGAAGGCTTTAAAACCCAAGGGTGTTCTCACCATTATTGAAGCAGAACATCTCTGTATGACCATGCGGGGAATAAAAAAACCGGGGACAAAGGTGTTGACTTCCGTAGTAAGAGGCATCTTTCGCGATAATCCTGCCACCCGGGCGGAAGTCATGGCATTAATCAAGGGACATTAAAAACCCAAGGTTTTAATACTTAATCGAGACATTATGCGAAGAAGAAAGATATTTGACAAAATAGTGGCATTCGTACATGGGACGGAGAAAAAATGTACAGAAAAGCCATGTATATTTACGGCGATGTATCGTTTGCTCATTGTGTTTGCCCTCTTCCTTTACAACGGAAATATGGTCGCCGGAGAGGCAAAAAACGTGGACGAAAAATTGTCGCGGGCAGCACTGTCTCCATCGGTTGAAATGCATTCAGATATGAAGTTTATGAATATCGGTCTGAAAGACAGCATTGTACATGCATTAAAAAATAATTTTGATATTGAGATATCACGATTAGATACGAAGGCACGAGGTCATGACATTGCAATAGAAAAGGCGGTATTTGATCCTGCCTTAGAGATAACAGGAGGCATTGATAATACAAAAACACCCATTAACAGCGCACTGGTAAGTGGAGAAACAACCACTACCGAGACAATTCCTTTTGTTTCTGAAGGAAAGACGGGGAATGCTGTTTTACGATCTCTGATACCTACCGGCGCGACTCTTTCTTTAGAATACAATTTGTTTCGGCAATTTGTAGATCCACAGGCGTTTACGTTGCTTACTCCAACGTATGAAAATTACATAGAAGCAAAGATTACACAGCCTTTGTTAAAAGGAGCCGGCTGGTTTTATAACCGAAGCCCCATTTATATTGCAAGAAATAATAAAAAGATATCACTTGCACAATTTAAAAGCACTGCTATTGAAGTTTCCAATGCTGTTCAAGAGGCGTATTGGAATTTCGTAAAGGCAATTGAGGATTTGAAAGTGGCAAAAAAATCCCTGGAACGAGCGGAAGATTTACTGCGGAAGAATAAAATAGAGGTAGAATCCGGAACCCTTGCACCCATCGAAATTATTGAAGCAGAGTCGGGAGTGGCGTCACGGGTAGAAGCAATAATTTCCGCTGAAAATGCAATCAGGGACAAAGAAGATGAATTGAAAAGAATAATGAATCTAGCAGACAGTGAGATTATTTCTGATGTGGAAATTGTGCCCGTTGACAAACCTGCATTCGAGCCGAAAGACGTTCCGCTGAAAGAGACAATTAAAATTGCAATGGAAAAACGTCCTGAATTAAAGGAATTGCAAATAGGGGTTGAAAATGCGGGCATGGAAGTAAGAAGGAAAAAGAATGAATTGTTTCCTAAATTGGACATTACTGGTGGAGTTCGTTATTCGGGGCTTGGGGAGAACGCTCCGGGCGCCCACGACTCTACATTTTCAGAGGATTTTCAGGGAGAATTTATCACCCTGACCCTTGAAATTCCTATCGGCAACAGGGCTGCCAGAAATGGATACAAGAAAGCAAAACTTGATAAAGAACAGTCTGCCCTGAATGTAAAAAAGAAAGAACTGGATATTGTTGTGGAGGTACGAGGGTCGGTTCGTGAAGTAATGACGAACATTGAAAGGGTTAGGGCCACCAGAAAGGCGAGGGAATTAGCACAAAAAAGACTGGAAGTCGAAGAAAAGAAATACAGCGTGGGACGATCAACCAGCCTGGAAATTCTCCGCGCCCAGGAGGATTTGGCCACTGCAGAAGGGAATGAAACAAAGGCGATCATTGATTATGAAATATCACGTGGTAGTCTCGAAGCAGCAAAGGGAACTATTCTCGACGTCTATAATATTCAGGTAGAAGACGACCTTACATGATGTAAGGCACATAGAAGAATTTAATATGCCTGTAATTGTCCTTTCTGCCAAGGTGAGAAATCCTAAGATACCCCACTTCGCTCAGTCCTCAGTCTCCAGCAAAGATAAGGAACGGTACGTAAGGATCAGGATAGTTTCCTGAAATACCTTCTTTAAATGATGCGTTGAAAAAAACGAGGTAAGGTTTTGGAGGACATTTGAGCAGGGATATGCATTTTAAATAAATGCCAGAGGTGGGACTTGAACCCACACCACCGGTGAAGATGACCAGATTTTGAGTCTGGCGTGTCTGCCAATTCCACCACTCTGGCTAAGTTTTATCCAGTATAATATTTTCCCGTAAATTATCAATGGTAATTTCTATTATATTTTTCTGTGTTTCTCTATTTTCTTTTTTTATTTTATTGGTTCTCGTTTAGCCTGTAAAATCGAAAAATCAAAAATATCCGACCCTGACACCTCAGGCACTACCCAGTCAAACGGCCAATATCCCTCTTTAAACCAAAATGTGCATATACTAAACTTAGAATCTCCTCACCATATTCCCACAACATTTCGGATAATTGAATTTCCCCTGCAAGATGATTTAGAACCATAAATGGACCATGTAGCCGTACCTTATCAACGGTAGTATCCGAAATTGTGGATGACAAAATGGTTTTGCCATTCCTATTTATTTTCCTAATAAAGCTCATGGTGTGCATTGTATGCACTACAATGCATTTTGCAAGCCTTTTTTAAAAAACACCTTATCCTCTGTAATGCTTTATTTATTGGCCTGTTGAGACTGTTTTAACTAATTTTTATTTTGTAGTGTACAAATTTTGAGGCGAACTTAGGAATTACCTTTAATGCAGAGAACGGTTTGTCCGATAGTATGCTTGTGGAAGTTACAAAGTAACACCGGCAAGATGTAGGGTTTATTTAGGGGTTAGTGCTTTTTCCCTTCTTTCAAGTAAGGCTTTGAGGTCTATAGGACTTGATACATGAAGGGGCTTCTTTTCTTCTTTTATTTTAACTTTAAGAAGACAATCCAGCATTCCCGTTGTAATATTGGCAAATGCTTCCTCATGGAACTTTTCTACGCCTTCCTCAATAGACTTATCACCTTTTGCTAAATGTCTCATTTCTATTAAACATTCCATTAAGGCAAAATAATGATGTTTTACCCGATCTACCAATCTTGTTTCCATGTTAGAAAAACCAATTTCGATTTGCATATTGATTGCTGAACAATATTTAGTTAGATCATTCAATGTAAGTTCATTATCAAACGCATTTTCAATTTTTGATATTTTCCCTTGAGTAAATCCGGCTTTTTCAGCAAGTTCCTTTTGTGTTAATCCGGCTTTGCATCTCATTGCAAATAATGCTTTTGATATTTGTTTATTTTTTATTTCTTCCTCTAATGCTTTGTTAAAATCTTCTTCATCAGAAATATCTTTGGTCATTTCCAAGACGTTATTATATTTCTTCCCCATTTTGTTATCCCTTTCCCTTTCTTAATGGCTTTATATAATCTCTACATTCGTTTATATCGCCTTTTTGGTCTGTTTTATTGCCTATTGATATAACATGCAGTGTTTTTGTTTCGGTGTGTGGATAAATATATAACCTGCTTTGCATTAATTTGCCTTTTCCGCCTTTTTGATCTATCGCCTTAATGCCATCGGGTTCATGGTGGATAAAACCTGCTTTTATATTAATCGGGTGAACACCTTCATTGAGGGTAGATACATAGGTATCAAGATTATTTAATATTGCTTTCGCTTCGTTGGCATGCTTTTTCTGAAATCTTTTAAACCGTGAATCAAAAAACGGAGAAGGTTCTAACTTCCACGCTGCCACGCTTATTCCTTTGTGGAATAAATTGAGAAATAATAATATAATTTTGTATTATAATATTCCCTATAGGAATAAATATTAAACTGTTTTAATTATTTTTCAAGGTTTTTATTTAACTATCAATTATTGTTTCGGATAACAACATATTCAAATTAATGACTGAAAATGCAATATATAGCATCTTTTAAAATTAACAGCACATCATATAAAAAAAGGAAAAAAGGGGTCAAGT
>MHYI01000010.1:6317-8311 GCA_001828295.1 Planctomycetes bacterium RBG_16_41_13
ATTTGCCTTCATACTATCTATTAAACTGCTTAAGCTGCTATAAATAAGGAACATTAAATTCTTTCCCTATTTAATATTCCATAATGATACAGTTTCCTTTAAAACCTTGATGAAGGCAAGATAGTCTTCATTTGCAGGAAATGGTGGCTTCCCTGTGCCTTCCTCTGTTCATAATATGATACCAGGCGCCCGGATACTGTATTCTAAGCGGTCTTGACATAGAAATAATGTAACATTATCTAACAGATAAGCCAACAGCAGACTTGACCCCTTTCCCTTCCAATAGGTTAAAATACAATAGGTTATCCATAGAATACTTGAACCAACACAACCCACGATTAAACGTGCACCTCAAAAAACGGGAAACTTTGGCGAGAGCTGCTTGATATTCATATAAAATATTTATTTCGGTTTCCTCGTAAAAATGAATTTATGTGATATAATATTTTCGGAACAGAGAGAGAGTTATTGAGGTTCAACGTTCCTCAAGGCATAGTTGAGAGGTAAAACATGTGCCTAACAAGGTGTGATTTAAAAGCTGTTTGTTATAAGTTTTTAAACGACCGCTCTCTGTTTCATTTAAATGATCTTTGAAATAGCCAGTACCATCAAAATAAGACCCGTGCAGCAAAAGTTAACAACTACAATAAAGTGCGTCGTAGTCTTTGAGATGTTACTGGTAGTAGTATAGATATCTCTGAAACCTTCTGTAAAAAGAAAGGGGGGGATGCTGCGAAGTGTTGAAGTTAGTTCAATAGCCTGATGTGCGATGGATAAGTACTGCACATCAGGCTATTTTTTTTGTAGCTATTTATACTTAAAGCATTGCAAAGAAACACACCACCACCCTCAAAAGGGGAATACCAAAAGTCCCCTCTAGGGAGGGGATTTAAGGGGTGGGTAAAAATGAATGCCTTTGGGTTTTTGACTTTTAAAAATCCAACCTATTTTAACGTTTAGGAATTTCAAGGTTTTTGTAGAGACGCATTGCATGCGTCTCCCCGTTTTGTTTATTCAGTTAAAAGTCGCCGAAGGCCTAATTTATCCATCGGGGTTTATAGACAATGTGGTACAAGTTCAACACGGACAAACAAAGTTTGTCCGTGCCACCCTATTATCAATTTAAAATTCACATTTTATTAGCATCTTTAGTATATCTCCTCTGCCTATTAGTAGCACAAAGAATGTGTTAAACTGATGATTTTCAACTATGAACAAGAACGTGCAGAAGTAGCGGCTATACACAATTCAAGATGTGACACCAATAACGTTCCTGCATGCACTTGTTAGGCGCTAAATTTTCCTGCTATCATATGCCTAATGCAATAATACCTGTCCTTTGCCTTCTTCTACACGATAAGTCACCATACATGCAGCTATTTTTGACTTGAGCGACATGTCGTCTCATTGCCTGCCATCGCTTGATTTGCCGCAAATCATCCGGACACCATCTTCCACTATAATAGCAACAATACCATTGCCCCCCTTGGATACTCGCAGTAGATCCACCCCTTCTTTCTCCAATATCATAATGTCTGAACGTCTGAGTGTAAACAATATCCCTCGAAGTCAATGCAAGCGAAGGAGAACGCCCTTAACCTGAGTCCTAAGTCTGCAATCTGCCGACTGCATAATGGTGAAATCTGAAGCAAATTCCAAATTTCAATTTTCAAATGTTTAAAACCCGGTTTTTTTCATTGGGATTTTGTATTTTTGAATTTGTTTCGTATTTCGTGCTTCGTGCTTTGTATTTTTTATCTCATGCTTTGTTGGTTCTGGCTATGCCAGCTTAGGTACTGAATCATTTTTTCTTATCCAAACAGGCGGTGATCCTGTTTTTGCCATTTTTCTTCGATTCTAATAATGCCTTATCTGCACGTTCAATAAGATCGCTCCTGTTTAAGTTATCTATTGATGGCTTCGTTTCCGCCACACCAATGCTTATTGTTACTTTATATTGTTCTTTATTATCGGCAAAGACATGCTCTGCAACC
>MHYI01000010.1:8520-11025 GCA_001828295.1 Planctomycetes bacterium RBG_16_41_13
AAAAAACGCCCTTTTTCCTTTTTGTTCTATTAAGTTCCCTTTCAAGAAATATTTGTAAATACCGATGATTATATACTTCCGTTAACCCGTCGATATTGGCAAGACTTTCAAGCCACTTATTTTTTATCTCGAGTTCCCTGGCCGCTTTCTGCATTTGTATTTTTGTATTGACAAGTTCTTTATTCAATTGATCATACGTCAGATTTATTCCACTGAGAATGGTATTTGCTTCAATCAATATCTCCTCAATAGATTTTGGCTTCTTAATATGAAACCCAAAATAGTTTGCATTATGCACCACCTCCAGGTCAACTTTATCCAATATATCGTCAATTACTGCCTTGCTAAAACCCAAATTAACCTTCATTCCCTTAATAAACATATCATAATATTTATTCGGCTCATTTGAATATAAAATGTTGGATACCAACCCTGAAAAATAAATAACATTTGTGTAAAGTTGTGCCTTTTTATCATCTCCTTTGTTCTTTTCCGGAAAATGGTGATATCGAATGGGAACTGATAATATATCCGGGAAGCCCCAGTTCTTTGTAATCTCATAGCCAATTTGTGCGTGATCTATACCGATAATTTGCTGCTCAATCTCAATAATGTTTTTTTCAGTATTTTGCGCCTCTTTAGCGACCTGATCATATAATTTTGGATGTGTGCTTGCTATAATTAATTTGCCAATATCTTTTAAAAGTCCCGCAATAAATATCTCCTCAAGATCATTATTATCAATTTTATTCTTAATCAACCTGGCAACAACTGCGGTAGCAAGAGATTTCGCCAAGAAATCTTCATACATGAATAATTCCGCCTTATTGCCTCCTTTAATCGAGAGAAATGAAAAGGAAAGAACCAGGCTCCTTATAGCATTGATTCCGATACATGATATTGCCTGTTGTATAGTGCTTATTTTATACGCAAAACCATAATAGGCAGAATTAGCGATCTTTAATACTTTCGCAGAAAGCGAAACGTCTTTTGATAACATGTCTGCTATTTCTTTTACAGACGTTTCCTCTTTTGATGTAAGGGAAATAATTTCTGAGGCTACGGAGGGTAATGTTGGAAGACCTGGCGATTTTAGTATATTCTCCATGATATCTTCTTTTTTCATATCAATACTCCACTATTAATGTATAGGCTGTTTGCAAAACGGACCTTTTTGGCCACTTAATATTATAAAGTGGATTCCATTTCAATGACAAAAACAATTCTATTCACGGGAAAATATATTTTTCAGTTTTCATTTTCTATTGCTTTATTATACTTTACTCTACTTGATATTTAGTGCGCAAATTTAACTTTTTAGTAAATAGACAATTTTGAAATAAGGTAAAAAGGAGATATGTAGAATAATGTTTGAAGAGATTCGTAAGGAACAATTGCAGACATGGGACAAGACCTACCTCTGGCATCCTTTTACCCAAATGCAGGAGTACGTGAAGGAAACCCCTCTTGTTATTGCGGAAGGAAAGGGGATTTACCTGAAAGATATCGATGGCAACGAATACATTGACGGGGTTTCCTCTATGTGGTGCAATCTTCATGGCCATCGCAAGAAAGAAATCGATGACGCCATAAAGGCACAGCTTGACAAAATCGCGCACAGCACCTTTTTAGGCCCTACCAATATCCCCGCTTCAGAACTTGGTAAAAAACTTATCGAAATCGTACCAAACGGTTTAAACAAAGTGTTTTACTCTGACAATGGCTCCACCGCAAATGAAGTTGCCCTGAAAATGGCCTTTCAATATTGGCAGCATAAAGGCCAAAGAGATAAAACACAATTCATTGCATTACAGTATGGATATCATGGCGACACTATCGGCACCATGGCGGTCGGTGGGATTGAATTATACCATAAAGTATTTAGTCCTCTTTATTTTAAAACACATCTCGCGCCTTCTCCTTATTGTTATCGCTGTCCGTTAAATAAAATTCCGGAAGATTGCAGCATGGAATGTCTCGATACACTGGAAAAGATTTTACAGTAACACGCGGATAATGTCGCTGCAATGATTATGGAACCTCTTGTACAGGGTGTAGGCGGTATGTTAATGCATCCAAAGGGCTATCTGGCAGGAGTCAGCAAACTATGTAAGCAATACGATGTACTGCTTATTCTGGATGAGGTAATGACGGGATTTGGACGAACCGGAAAAATGTTTGCCTGCGAACATGAATGTGTCGTCCCCGACCTTATGCCTCTGTCAAAAGGGATTAATGGCGGATATATGCCTCTGGCGGCTACGCTTGCAACGCAGGAAATATATGACGCCTTTTTAGGAGAATATACCCATTTGAAAACCTTCTTCCATGGCCATACCTATACAGGGCATGCCCTCGGATGCGCGGCGTCCCTGGCAAGTATACACCTCTTCGAAAAAGAAAACATTCTGGAAAATTTACAGCCGAAAATAAAGCACCTGAAAGAGAAGTTATCACCTTTCAAGGTATTAAAACATGTCGGTGAAATACGGCAGTGTGGTTTAA
>MHYI01000010.1:11115-11421 GCA_001828295.1 Planctomycetes bacterium RBG_16_41_13
AGAAACAAGGCGTATTAATACGTCCATTAGGCCATATCATTGTCATCATGCCGCCGTTGATTATTACCACTGATGAATTAGACAGATTACTTGGCGTTATTTACGAGTCTATACGGACGGTTACGGAAAAAGTGTAAAAGGGAAGATGGATAATGGATAATTAAAAATTTTGTAACACTTTAGCAGTTTGAAAAAAATCTCACCGCAAAGGCGCAAAGAACGCAAAGATGTTATGTAAATTTAAACAGAGTTTCATGCAAAATATGTAGGAGAACAGTAGAGAAAGAAATAAAAAAATATATTTAA
>MHYI01000010.1:11524-13313 GCA_001828295.1 Planctomycetes bacterium RBG_16_41_13
TTGCGTTCTTTGCGCCTTTGCGGTGAGATTACGCCCTTTACAATTTTCAAAAGACTAAATTGATACAAAATTTTCCATTTTCCATTTTCCATTTTCATTCCCCGTGAAGAATTATTATTAAGAAAAGGAGAGATGGTTGTGACTGCAGGATGCTTTGTGACAGGAACAGATACAGGTGTCGGCAAGAGCATTGTTGCGGGAGGGCTGGCCGTTCTTTTGAAAAACAGCGGTTGCAATGTGGGCGTTATGAAGCCTATTGCTACAGGAGGCAAATACCATAACGACAGGTTGGTATCGGACGACGCGCTCTTTCTCATGTCCGCAGCGGAAATTGATGACACCTATGAACTCATCAACCCCATATGTTTCGAACAACCCCTCGCACCCACAATTGCGGCTCAATTAAATAATACCGCAATAGACCTTAAAAAAATCAGACATGCCTTTGATATACTCTGTAAACGACACGATTTTATGATTGTCGAAGGTGTAGGCGGTTTGCTTGTCCCAGTAAATGAATACTATTTTATCATTGATTTAGCCCGCGAATTTAAACTTCCCCTGATAATCGTCAGCCGGCTCTCTCTCGGAACAATAAACCACACCCTTCTCACCGTGTCATATGCTCGTGAACATGGCGTAAATATGAAAGGAATAATCTTTAACGACCATGCGGATACCAATGAATGCCTGAAAAACTATACGGTGAAAGAGATCAAAAGGTTTACAAATGTGCCAGTACTTGGCATCATACCCTTTGATAAACGGCTTGATGCTGAAAATTATCATAAAGAAACCGTATTAAAAATTTTTAGTGATAATGTAGACAAAAACATTATAATATGAAACGCCGTTGTTTGCCGCATTTTTGTAGCTTTTTGTGGAGAAATTATCATGCCGCCCGTACGAAGTAATTGCATACCTCACAAAGAAAAACATTTTTGCAATGGCAATCAGAGATTACATGATGGATTTGATGAATTTCGGGGAAGTACATCAGGCCAGGGCAAACGCATCATAATCGCGGCAAAATCAATGAGATATTTCCAACGGGTTCAGTTTTGCAACCCATGAGTTTATTCGGGGAATAGCACTCTGTACTACTATCCGCCAACTCCTTGTTTTTTATGTTGGAATCCAGGTGAGCAATGGTGAAATAAATACTAGGAAACGGTGGTTTGTAGTTTGAGAAAGTTTTAAAGGCTTAATTAATTTGGAGTAAAAACAGATGAAAACTCAGTTAGAACTTGCACGCGACGGTGTTATAACGGAAGCCATGAAAGAGGCTGCTGTATACGACGATGTCACCCCGGAATTTGTCCGCGAAGGCATTGCAAAAGGACAGATCGTTATTTATGGAAATCCGAATAGAAAGGCGCGTGTGATTGGCATCGGCAAAGGACTTAAAACAAAGGTGAATGCCAGCATTGGCACTTCCCCTGATATTATCGACATCGAGATGGAAGTGAAAAAGGCGCAAACCGCTGAAAAATATGGCGCCGACACCCTTATGGAGCTTTCAACGGGCGGCGATTTGACCAAAATCAGAAAACGGGTATTGGACTCCATTTCTCTTACCGTAGGTACCGTACCCCTTTACCAGGCGGCAATCGAAACCAATAAGAAAAAGGGTTCTGTAGTACACATGGAGGCGGATTTCCTCTTCGATGTTATAGAACAGCAGGCGGAAGAGGGTATTGGTTTTATGGCTATCCACTGCGGCATTAATTTGATTACCCTGGAGCGATTAAAAAGGCAAGGCTACCGCTATGGCGGCCTGGTGAGCCGC
>MHYI01000010.1:13334-13668 GCA_001828295.1 Planctomycetes bacterium RBG_16_41_13
TGGATGAATCATAATAAAAAAGAGAATCCCCTCTATGAACAGATCGACCGTCTTATCGATATTATGAAAAAACACGACGTTATTCTCAGTCTTGGAAATGGCTTACGGGCAGGAGCAGTTCATGACAGTACTGACCGCGCACAGATACAGGAACTTATTATAAATTCCGAAATTGCAGAATATGCCCAAAGCAGAGGGGTTCAAATTATCGTTGAAGGACCCGGCCACATCCCCATCGATGAGATCGAGGCAAACGTTTTGATACAAAAACGGCTCAGCAACAACGCCCCTTTCTACATGCTTGGCCCTATTACTACCGATATAGCCCCCGGAT
>MHYI01000010.1:13759-14898 GCA_001828295.1 Planctomycetes bacterium RBG_16_41_13
CCTTCCAGGACCGGACGACGTGCGTGAAGGCGTTATGGCCGCCCGTATCGCCGCCCACGTAGGTGATATGGTAAAACTAAAAGACAAGGCGAAAAACTTAGACCTCAAAATGGGCATTGCACGCAGAGACCTCGACTGGAAGACTCAGTACGAAACAGCCATCACTAAAGAACGTGCGCAGGAAATTCGCAATAGCCGTCCTCCCATGGACGAGGATACCTGCACAATGTGCGGCAGTCTTTGTTCACTCAAAGGTGTGATGAAATACTACGAAGAAGACCTGAACAAAAGCCGCAAGAAAAGCGCAGCCACTGCAGCGTTTTGAACTTGAAAGTCAAAAGCACAGCGTTTTTTTGCTATTAGTCATAATTATCACTACAGCGACATATTATTCTTACGCCCTGCTCAATAATTATGCATGGTATATTAACCCTGACAGGGTTCCAAAACCCTGTCAGGGTTGTTTCGTTAATTATTGCAAATTTCAAAAGGATCTATTGCCTTGTCGATTGTCTTGCTCGAACACCCACGTTTAAATAATTCAGGCCGATGTGAGGAAGTAGTGAATGCCCCCTTATCAGCATGCCTGTTTACAGGATATATTGCCTCTGTTTTACGGGAAAACAAGCTTACGGCCGAA
Source organism: Planctomycetes bacterium RBG_16_41_13 (assembly GCA_001828295.1). Next base: position 14,400 of record MHYI01000010.1, read on the forward strand.
GTTGCCAATGCACATCTTTATGACTGGTCAATAGAAGAAACCATTACGCATATCAGCGCAAACAAACAATTACAGCTTCTGTGTGTCCATACCGTATATCTATGGGAAAGGACAAAGGATATATTTGATATGCTCTCAACACTGAAAATGGCGAATGAAGCCGTACACATCAATCTCTACGGTTATTTCCCCACTTTTGCCTATAAAAATATTCTTACTGATTATCCATTTGTTGATTCTGTGACGGTTGGCGAACCTGAATTTACAACGCTTGACCTTGCAAGAGGTGTTGTATCGGAAAATCGTACTTCAACGGAAATACCGGGAAGCAATACGTTATTAAAAAAAAATAGAAACCCCCTCTCTTGCCCCCCCCTTGCGAATCCGGGGAATGAGGTAAGAAGAAGTGTATTCCCTGATGGAATGAATATTCCAGGACTTGCTTTCAGGGATAAAGACGGGAAGATCGTTTTTACGCCCAGGCCCCCTATCCATAATT
>MHYI01000010.1:15034-15139 GCA_001828295.1 Planctomycetes bacterium RBG_16_41_13
TATGGCGCGGCAGAAGCGCAAATAATATATTTGATGAAATCTTCAAATTACACACCAAATACTCTATTGAAAACTTCTATTTTTCAGACGCCAACTTTTTTGGCC
>MHYI01000010.1:15257-16087 GCA_001828295.1 Planctomycetes bacterium RBG_16_41_13
AAAACTGGTACCTGCAGGACTTGCCAATGTATTTCTTGGTCTGGAAAGCGGCGATGACAATTCTCTGAAACGATTTAAAAAACACACAACTTCTGAGGAAAATAAAAAGGCTATTCGTCTGTTAAGAAATTACGGCATAGAGCCAACCTTTGGTTTTATTATGTTTGAACCATATGCTACCATGCAAAGCATACGCAATAATTTTGAATTTCTGAAAGAAACAGGCATTATGACTTCACCAGCAGTCACCGCTCATTTGCTCCACCACAGGCAAACAGTTTTCGAGGGGACGCCTGCATATCAATCAATGATGCAATCGCAGACAAAGCCTGATGACTCATCTTCACCCTATGAAATCTTTTATAAAATACAGGATTCACAAGCGGATGCATTTTCCGTAATTATTACAAACATATGCAAAGATATTTTAGCCATCTTGCCTCAAACCTTTGTTGAATGCAACGACATGGTTTCGGATACCCGCTTTGATTCTCCCTTATTAAAAAAATTAAACGATGCATTGATCACCGCATTTGAAGATATCCTGCACAAATTCGAAAGTGCCTTCATTGTTCCCAACTGTGAATATTTTCATTCAACACACAATGAAATAATAAACAATGTTCAATCATTACTGTTACATGCAAATGCCTTACATGAGCCCAAACGAATATAAATTCATCAATATCATTTACCGTAACACTTTAGCAGTTTGAAAAAAATCTCACCGCAAAGGCGCAAAGGACGCAAAGATGTTATGTAAATTTAAACAGCGTTTCATGCAAAATATGTAGGAGGACAGTAGAGAAAGAAATAAAAAAATATATTTA
>MHYI01000010.1:16129-17408 GCA_001828295.1 Planctomycetes bacterium RBG_16_41_13
TATGAGAAACCTTGTATTATGGTTCTTGTTTTTCCTTTGCGTTCTTTGCGCCTTTGCGGTGAGATTACGCCCTTTACAATTTTCAAAAGACTAAGTTGATATCATTTACCCCATTTTAAGCAGGAAAGATTCATGGATGAAATAAATCATTTACAATTTGAGTACTTACTTCAACTCAGCTCCGCCTACTGGAAGTCACAAGTACTATTTACCGCTATAGAATTAGATATCTTCACTACCATTGGTAATAAACATTTAGCCGCAGAAGAACTCGCGCATAGCATTAATGCAAATGCAAAAGCAACGGAAAAGATACTCGACGCCCTTGTTTCACTCGATCTCCTTGTGAAACAGGAAAAGCTTTACCAAAATTCACCAATATCGAACTACTATCTCATCAAAGGGAAACCCTTTTATCAGGGAGACGCCATTCACCATTTTAACAATATCGCTGAAAACTGGACGATGCTGTCCCAAACGGTGAAAACGGGAGAGGCGGTCGTGTTAAAAGATTTGCCGGAAGATGTAGATCCGCATGATTTAAAGGACTTTATTACCGCAATGCACAATATTGCGTCTGTAAAATCACACGATATATGCGCCACAATACCCTTAAAGAATCCACGAAATATGCTTGATATTGCCGGCGGCCCTGGCACATATTCGATCGAATTTGTAAAGAAATATCCTGAATTGCAAGCGGTAATCTTTGACCTGAAACACGTGACAAAATTAACACATGATTTTATTCAGGCCGCAGGGTTACAGGAAAGGATAAAAGTACAGGCGGGAAACTGCCTTGAAGATGATTTTGGCACGAATTGTTACGACACAATTCTCGTTTCAAATCTCTTACATATATACAACCCTGAGAATAATATCACCATACTCGATAAATGCTGGAAGGCATTGCAAAATGAGGGCACGTTAATTATTCATGAATTTGTTCTTGATGAAACAAAAACACATCCTCAGTTTGCCGCACTTTTTAGCCTTAATATGCTCATCGGCACACAGGAAGGGGCGTCTTATAGCGAGACAGAGTATCGTTCCTGGCTGAAAACAGTTGGTTGTAACAAAATCACACGAACCGATCTGCAATCAAACTCTTCGTTAATTATTGGCAAAAAATAAACAATCGTAATGACCGAATAAAATAAAGTGACAGATTTCATCATCCTTCGCAGACAGCGGTTCATGGAGGGCTCATAATAAAAAGAATTGCAAAAACGTTTTTATGACCAATAAGGGCAAAACCGTTACTGGTTCAAATTGCTTG
>MHYI01000011.1 GCA_001828295.1 Planctomycetes bacterium RBG_16_41_13
GAACTGCTTCACTGTTGAACTCAATTTTTTCGGGTCGGCATACTTCAATGGCACAATTTGAATAATAATATCTTTACTCCACTCGGGAATTTTATCTCCGTGGATAATGATACTTGTTTCCCGTCTGGCTTCCGCCTGCGGCAGCACATTGTACAGATTCCCATCTTTCAGTATCGTAAAATTATACACATAAAGGAGTGAATTAAGCATCGAGAGCAATTCTTCTTTATAAACCTCTCCGCCGGCATGAAGGTTTACCTTTCCCCCGACTCTTTTATCCAGCACGTAATTCACATTCAGGATTTCACCCAGTATTACCTGTACTACATCCTTGATTTCGGCATCATCAAAGTTGAGTGCAATATCAATTTTTTCTCCGGTATACCCTGGTTTATAGAGCGCCGGTTCAGGCCTTCTGTACTCAGAGGGATAAATAATTTCATCCGGTATTCCCTCTTTCTTTTCTCCTAAAACCTCCTTCTCCGGCATCACTTCATATTCCCACGATTTTTTTTCTACTTTTTCCGTGGTAGTTGAAAGTGAAATGGGTTTTCTAAAAGGCGTAAAATCTGTTTGCTTTATCTGCGTTTGTTTACACCCGGATAAAAGTGCAAAAACAATCATGATAAAAACACGTGTGCATTTATTCATTCCCACGCTGCCTCTCCAAAAAGAGAAAAATATCCAAACATTACTTTCTGCCTTTTATTTATGTTTGTAGATGTGTCATCAATTGCATTGTCATACCAAATTTAACTGGCGGGGGAATATCGAATGGTGCGGAAGGGGGGATTTGAACCCCCACCCCGGTTAAGGGACTAGCCCCTCAAGCTAGCGTGTCTGCCGATTCCACCACTTCCGCATTTTGTTGATGTGCTTTTACTGTGGCAACTTCTGTCTGTTTTTATAACAACTTCCGGCCGTCTCAACTTCAATGATGCTTTGTAACACTTTAGCTTTTTGAAAACTCATGTAGTGCGACGAGGTTCGTCGCACCAAAAAACGTTGTGCGATAAGGAATACGGTCTGCTCAAAATAGTGCGACGAACCTCGTCGCACTACATATGACAATTTCCCGTTTCAAAAGACTAAAGTGTTACGATACTTTTAATACTTTATTATATTATTCCATTTATACTATTAAACAACCCTTTTCTTTCAATATATTCATTACCTTCGCAAAACAGGCAATCAAAATCAATACCCCTTCAATAGGTGTACACATTTTTCTTAACTTATATCTATCTAATCACTTAAAAAAACCTAGTAAATTTTATCACCATAGCATGAAATGTCAAATAATTTTACCCCGCCTTGTACCTTTTAGTTTCCCCATCTTTTGCCGACAGGTTTGCTCCATCTCACGTCAATGTACTCCATTTGTTTCAAGCTCGTACCCTCAATCTTTGCAATACTCAAGAGATTTTGCAGCTTCTCTTCGTCGGTGGGTTCTTCCGGAGGCTTGAATAGTGAAGAACAGCCCCAACGAATCTGGGTGTTGTTTTCCGTCCACAAAATAATATCGCTTCCCGCGGAATATTTCTCTCTATGCACATTTGTTACATCCACAGATACAATCCCAAAGAGGTTGTGTATGTTATTTATCCTGAGAAATTTCACCAATGCTATTCCTGCCTTTATCTTCTTATCATTCCACTCTTTTCCCGGCAATGGCAGCCTGGATAACTTTCTGCTTTGAATGTAAGGGCTTATATAATCGACATCAGAGAATTTATAATATTCTTTTGGCAACAATACCCCTTCTTCATCAACAAGATAAGAATTCTCCCCTTTTTTTATCAGAGCAAACGGCCTGCGCATCGTAAACCTGATGTTGAGTTTATTGGGGAATACACGCTTTACCACATCGACTTTTTTAATCACTACCATATCGCCATATATCGTTGCTATTCTATTCGCTATGTCCCTTTCATACAAACTATAATGACCATGCAATGCCTCTACTTGTTTTATATCTTCGGAAAAACGATTATCCATCCATGGCGGCACATTAAATGTCAAAGTAGCAGGATTCACTTTAAATATACTTAAATCGGTGAGTGTATTCCATACTTCCTTTAGTCCCCAAATGGTAAAAATTACAATACAAACCACTCCCGCAAATTTTAATAAAAAGGGGTATAGCTGCCGATTGAACCAATGAAGTTTTTCAGAAATAGAAGGCACAAGAGATTTGAATGTGAATGTGTGGTTCAGAGATTTTTTAATTTTTAATCGACCCATCTATACTTACAAAACTCTTTTGTGAAGCAAGATCGACAATTTTTTCACATAATGCTGTGAAAGAAATATCTGCTGCCCTTGCCGCCATCGGCAATAAGCTTTTTTCTGTAAAACCAGGGATTGTATTGACTTCCAATATGTAAAAATCATTCTTATTATCCAGCAACATATCCACTCTGGAAAACCCTCTGCAACCTATAGCATTGTGTGCCTCAATAGCCAATTCCTGAGCTTTATCGTACAACGCAGCATCCAGAAAACCAACAGCGCAGGGAGGGGTATTCAATATGTTTGTTTTGTTTTCAAAGGTTTTATTTATTACAAAATATCTTGTTTTACCACTATTGTATTTCGCATTATAATCAAAAAAATCATCTGATACACAAATCTCTATAATTGGCAATGCCCTGTTATCCAGTATCCCAATCGTTAACTCCCTGCCAGATACATATCTTTCAACAAACGCTTCATCGCCACACTTTAATGCTTCTCCAACATGATGATGAAAATTGCTGCCGTCTTTAATTATGGATACCCCTATGCTAGAGCCGCCGTTCGTTGGTTTTATTACTACTGGCAAACCAAACTCTTGAATCTCTTGCTCTATATCTGCCAAATTCACGGGTTTCTTCAGAGAAAAATACTCCGGCGTCCTGAGTCCCGCATCCAGAAAACATCGTTTCGATTCCACTTTATCCATTGCAATCCTGCTGGCGTCAACACCAGAACCTGTATAGGGAATGCCTTTTACTTCCAAAAGTTGCTGAACCCCCCCATCTTCTCCAAAGTATCCGTGTAAGGCAATGAATGCAACATCAATTCCCTTATGATCGAGTTCTTTTATGTTTTCATCCTTTACATCAATACAAATAACATTGTTTCCTGCATCTTTTAGCGCCTTTGCTACGGCATTGCCCGACCGTAAAGATATTTCACGCTCAGAAGAAACGCCCCCCATCAGTACTGCAATATTTCGTGTTCTCATTTTATGCCCGCTTTATAGTATTTCCCTGTAGGGGCGTATTGCAATACGCCCCCTACTTCTTTTTTTCTGCGCTATGTGTTGTTCCTATTCTTTCCGCCAGTTCATGCGCCACTTTCCCAATATCACCTGCACCCATCGTAATAATAACATCTCCAGGCTTCGCATTCAAACAAAGCATATCTGTAATATGTTCCATTTGGGGATAATATTGTATATCGACGCCTGTTTTGCGAATTTCTTCATACAATTTTAATGAACTAATTGAAGTTTTTTCAAAATCATTATCGCGTGACTCATAGATATCTGCCAGCGCCACTTTATCTGCAAGATAAAAAGATTCCGAGAGTTTTTTCAATAAATGCCTGGTTCTGCTATACTGATGCGGTTGATACACACACCATATTTTTCTTGCTGGATAGAGCTCACGCGCCGCTTTCAGGGTAACGTCTATTTCCGTGGGATGATGAGCATAGTCATCAATTATTGTAATATTATTCTTTATGGCAACAATTTGAAAACGCCTCTTTGCACCTTTAAAAGACTCCAAAGAAGTTTTTATAACTTCTTTATCAACGCCAATAGATGTACAAACGGCAATAGCGGCAAGTGCATTCAATATGTTATGCGACCCTGGAATTTTTAACCGAAACTCACCGAAGATTTTGCCTCTATTGTAAACCCTAAATTTATTTATACCCTGAATAGCAGGAAGAATCTTTTTTGCATACCAATGAGAAGTATGCCGTAGTGAGTAAGTTTCTCTCTTACAATCGGCTCTTTTCGCAGCAACTGCAACATTTCTGTCATCATCATTCATTACTAACAAACCATTTTTTGCTATCAGGTTTGCAAAATGCCCAAAAGCATTTACTATTTCTTCAAGATTCCCATAATAGTCTAAATGATCTTCATCTATATTTGTAATCACTCCTATGGAAGGAACCAGGTCGAGGAATGAACTATTATACTCACAGGCCTCTGCCACAAACAAATTCCCCTTGCCTAAATGAGCATTTCCTCCGATATCAGGCACTTCTCCACCGATAACATAGGTAGGATCCAATTCCGCTTTTTTTAAAATAGTGGAAATCATTGCGCTGGTGGTTGTTTTTCCATGTGTGCCGCTAATTGCAATTCCTCTCTTTTCCTGCATTAAAGAGCCAAGTATTTGAGAGTATTTTACCACCTTAATGCCCAATTGCCTGGCAACTTTCAGTTCGGGATTGCCCTCCTGAATCGCGGCAGAAACTATCACCATATCAGTTCCCAATGACATCATACTGCCATCTTGTTTTGAGTTAACCGTCACTCCTATTTTTTCCAGTGAAGAAATAAGCGGCGATAGCAGAATATCTGAACCGGCAACAATACACCCTTCACTCACAAGAATACGTGCAAGCGCACTCATCCCATTCCCGCCAATCCCGATAAAATAAACACGGTTTCCGCGCAAAGGCTTGTAATTAAAAAATCTGTTATTAACTGATGATGTTGTATGCGCTAAGGGTCTATCCATTGTTTTTGTTCTTCTTTCATAAAAAGGAGTTATCTGGCTAGCAATGCTACTCGCGTCTCCCTGTAACTAATTAGTCTGCTTATCGTATCTACAACACAAACAGAGGCATTCGGGCACCCCATTTCTTTGCTAAACATCTTCATTCTCTCGTATTTTTCCTTGTTTCTGAGAAGGTCAATAATAATTTCAACAATCTTTTCAGGCGTTAAATCAATCTGCGATAATAAATATCCACCGCCGTTTTTCTCGACTTCGACTGCGTTCCAGTATTGGTGATTATCCGCGGCGTAGGGATAGGGTATCAGAATAGCGGGAATACCAATTGCGGTAATTTCAGCAATTGTTGTTGCGCCTGCCCTGCATATAACAATATCTGCTATATTGAGCGCCGCATCCATTTCATTTAAAAAACTACATACAAATGAATTAATCTTTGTTTGCCCGTATCCTTTTTTTACGCATTCATATCCATGCTCGCCCGCACAGTGAATTATTTGTATTTTCTCTGAAAACGGTTCCAGTTTATGCAAACTTTCTACGATAACCTCATTAATTGCCTGTGCGCCCTGGCTTCCGCCGGTGACTAAAATGGTGTATTTTGCGCTATCAAAACCAAATTTTTCATAATAGTTCTTCTTCCTGCCAGACACTATCCCCTTACGGACAGGCGTCCCGGTAACATTTACCTTCTTTGCCTTCGCAAACCATTTGAGAGAAGAACGCCAATGGCAACACACCTCATCCGCCCATCTTGCCAGAAACAAATTCGCCTTGCCCGGCACCACATTTTGTTCAAGCAATATGGAAGGAATACACAGTAATTTTGCAGCAATAATTGGCGCAAAAGAAGCATATCCCCCCAACCCTACTACAATATCAGGCTTGAATTTTCGCTGCAGGAAAAGAGATTCAATCACCCCTAAAACTGCCATTCTAAAAAATACAAAAATCCCCTTAAAAGATCTTTCCCATTTTTTTGCATGTATTTTCTGAAACCGAAACCCTTGTTGTACTACATATTCCTCTTCAAACTTTTTCTCCGTGCCGCAAAATATAATTTCTGCATTATGGAATCTCATGCGAATTTCTTCTGCAGCGCTAATTCCAGCAATAAGGTGGCCGCCTGTGCCGCCGCCCGCAAATAATACTCTCATTTCTCAACCCCTATTTTCAATAATTGCCATCAATAATTAAACATTTTAAAAACGCTCGTCCCAAGCCGGAACCTGGAAACGAGAGCGAAATACTATCTTTTATTTCTGTTTTCGTCATTGGTCATTGGTCAATTGTAAGCTTGTGACGAATTTTTTAATCTGTGCAATCGTTCGACTGAGCTCACGACGAAGTCTATGTAATCTCTGATTCCCCTTTTTTTAACAACTACCATGAAAATGCAGATATCTTAGAAATTATTTTACCGGTAATTCTCACGGGGAAAAACCTTTCATTAACGGATAGTTTTTCTTTCACCTCATCGTTCAATAGTTTGTCTGCATCACACCTTAAAGATTGTTTCGCAATATTAACCAAAATCCCTATGCCAAGCATTGAAAATAACAAAGAAGAACCCCCTGTACTTAAAAACGGCAAGGGAATACCTTTTGTCGGTATAATACCGGAAACGACTGCAATATTCATAACTGACTGCAAACCAAACATCATGGTAATGCCAAGTCCTAAAAAGAAACCAAACACATCCTTCGTCCTGCTGACAATTTTCAACCCCTGCCATAGCAGTAATGAAAAAAGGACAATAATTGTCATTCCCCCAATAAAACCGAATTCTTCCCCGATAACGGTAAATATAAAATCACTGCTGCTTTCCGGTAAGAAAAACAGTTTTTGTTTGCTATTGCCGAGTCCCAGGCCTGTCAGCCCCCCGGAACCAAGGGCAATCCATGACTGTATTACATGATAGCCCGTTCCCTGCGGGTCCTGCCACGGATCGAGAAATGAGGTAAATCGTATTTTTCTATACGTAACACTAAAAATCAATTCGTAGATAAACGGCGCTGACGCAAGCAAAGTAAAAAAGATAAAAATAATCCGCGTGCCCCCCACCATGCACATCAACATTGACAGTATAACGATAAACGCCGCTGTACCAAAGTCTGGTTCCAGGAGTATTAGCCCGCCCATCATCGCTATGAACCCCAGAGGTATTAAAAACCCACTTTTAAAGCTATGCATGTGATTATGATTTTTGGCTATATAATTCGATATAAATATAATCATCGCCAATTTTGCAAATTCAGACGGCTGAATACCCGCAATACCGCCCAATCTGATCCATCTTCTAGCGCCGTTGGCTACCGTTCCAACACCTGGCAACAGCACAAGTATAAGGCTAATCACTGATACCGCAATAATCGGATACGTTAATTTCTGTAAATGCCGGTAATCGACAGACGACATAGCAAATAACACCGCCAAACTTAATACTATCCATAAAAGATGTTTGGCAAATTGATAACCATTGCTGCCCGCCGCAAACATTGTAGTGTCAGTACTATAAACAGTGACAATACTAAAACCCAGTAGTGCAACGACAATATATACGAGATAGTGCCAGGATTTCAAAATATCTCTCCCGATTCAATTGAATCACAAAAGCATAAAACTACATACTGCAAGCAACGCTGCAATTATCCAAAACCTAAAGGTAATTTTCGATTCAGGCCAACCCGCAAATTGAAAGTGATGATGCAAAGGGGCGCACAGGAAGATTCTTTTCTTCGTAATTTTATAAAAATATA
>MHYI01000012.1:0-4201 GCA_001828295.1 Planctomycetes bacterium RBG_16_41_13
TTTAAATGTTAGGATATATGCATTATACTTATCAACAATAACGTCTGTAGTTATTTTGAGCCACTATTAAAATTACTCCAGCGCTAAAATCGTTACCGTGTACTTTGGTAATATTCGCTTAATATCTTTGCAACTTCATGCCTTGTAAAGGTTGGAGGAGGCGCTTCTCCCTCGCTTAACATTCTTCGCACCTCAGTGCCGCTTAAGATGACATGATTTGCAGAGTCATGCGGACATGTCTTATAAGACGCCATACCATTGCACGCTTTACAATAAAATGTATGGTCAAAAAAGAGTGGAGTAATTCCTATTTCATGCGCCTCAAATTCATCAAATATATAATGTGCGTCAAACGTCCCGTAATAGCTCCCGACCCCTGCATGATCCCTTCCCACAATGAAATGCGTACAGCCATAGTTTTTTCTCAACAGCGCGTGGAAAATTGCTTCGCGCGGGCCTGCATACCTCATTGCAGCAGGAAAGACCGACAACATCGCGCGGTCTTTCGGATAATATTTTTCTAAAAGAACTTCGTAGCTCTTAATCCTGACGTCTGCAGGAATATCATCGCTTTTCGTCGCTCCTACAAGTGGGTGCAAAAGGATGGCGTCAACAATCTCAAGGGCACATTTTTGAATATATTCATGCGCCCTGTGAACTGGATTGCGCGTCTGGAAACCGACAATTCTCTTCCAGCCTCTTTTTACAAACAGCTCCCTTGTTTCTGCAGGATCGAGCCTGTAAGCGAGGAAGTCCCCTGGTTTTGCCCTGTCAACAACGCTCACTTTACCGCCAAGAAGATAATCATCCATCTTGTAAACATAATCAACACCTGGGTGCTTTCTATCGTCTGTTCCATACACTTCAAGCGATTCTTTCGTCTTATCATGATGAAATATCTCTTCCAAATGTAATATGGCAATTACTTCATTTGCTTTATCGATAAGGGCGACGTCATTCCCGGGCTTAAGCCCTTCAATTTCTTCCTTACTCGCTGATAACGTCACGGGAATAGACCAGGGCAGTCCGTTTGCCAGCCGCATATTATCCACAACATTATCATAATCTACTTTGCACATGAACCCCTCAAGCGGACTCATTGCGCCAACCGCAATCATGTCGAGATCGGTTATTTCACGGGAATCGAGTTGGATTTTTTTCATGGCGTAATTTTTCGCCTTATCCAACAACACTTCTCTCTCTTCTGCGGAAGCTATCCGGTTTATAAGTTTACCACCATGTGGTGGGATATTCTTGACCATAGTTAACTCTTTCTCCTTTCAAAACTGTTTAAATGTATGCGATTTCTCCTGCTTTGCCCGTGCTTTTTCAAGGAACTAAAATTGTTGCGATAAAATTAATTCCTTACCTTTACCACAAATTCTTCTTTTTTCCCCTGTGAATTCCAGATAGTCCAGATTGTTTTATCCTTAGTCAGCCGTGCTTTTAATGAGGCGCTGTCGCTGCAAATCTGGAACGGCAATCTCAGTTCGATTGCCTGGACGGGACATTCCTTTACACAGCAAGCACACGTCCAGCAAGCCGATTGGTCGCGTATTTCCGCTTTCATAATATCTTCCCTACGGTAACAAAGATTCCCGGGACATATGCGTTCGCAACGCGCTTCCGGTAATCCTTTACAGCCATTGCAGATGGTTTTATCGATAAAAATACTCATTATTGTAAGGACCGTTCTTTCATCTTTATTTCATTTGTTTCAACATCATATACAGAATTTACATACTTAAGCCAGCGAGTATCGTCTTTTTGGGGATAGTCCAATCGGGTTTGATAACACGCCCATCGGGTCTCCTTACGGTGAATGAGATGTTCCACCAATATCCTGGCAACATCAATCCTATCGATACACTCCAATGCTTCTACCAGGTTGTAATTATCCGCCGCCATCAATTCCGTTGTATGGTTGTGCAAACATTTCAGCAATTGTCGGGCTTCCAGCAATCTGTTTTCATGCAACATATAATTGAAGGAAATACCCCCGGCATATTCATCCATGATTTTTTGAAGCCGTTCTCTCACATCCAAAGGTGTTATCCCGTTAGTTCTGTTTAACAGATTAAAAATCATGGCCTTTTCCCTTTCAATACTATTTTCGTCAATTTCTTCTGAAGAGACGTCATCAATGTCTTTTAGCGCTGTTATCGCCGCAATAGCGCCTTCAGCCCAACAGCCACTGACATATTTTTTAGGAGCCCCACCGGCAGTTTCGCCAGCGGCATAAAGCCCTGGAATGGTGGTTCTTCTTTCCGTATCAATCCAATATCCCGCCTGGCAATGACCACCCACAACATAAGGTTCCGTACCGCGTATTTCAACGGGTTTTTTTCGCGGCTCCATTCCTTCGCTTGCCCACAGAAGAACAATCTGAGGGTTCATATTCAAATAATCTTCTTTTAGTTTCCTTTCTTCTTCTTCATTCAGGTTCGTTGTGTCAAGATAACATGGCCCACGGCATGCCCTCATTTCCTCAAGCGTGGCAAAAAGTCTGTATTGAGTCAAACATTTTCTTCCGCCCAAATGCTGATAATGGCAACCAAGATAGTCTTCCCCAAGCGCATTAACCTGTTTTGAACAAACCCCGACAGCAATTGTGCCTGTAGGGGCATTGACGTCTTTTACGCGCAAAGGGATAAACCTGTTCTCAAAACCTGTCATTTCGGCGCCAATACGGATCCCCATAGCATAGCCCGACCCGGCATTCCATGGGCAATACCACATCAAATGCCTCGCGCCGCCGGTATTATTAGGTTTATATATTCCGGCAGCTCCTCCGGTAGCAACAATAACGGCTTTTGCCCGAACCACATATAAATTACCACCTCTGACGTCATAACCAAACGCGCCACAAACCCGTTTCCCATTATAGATAAAATTTGTCGCAACGACGCGGTTCAACACCTGAGCTGCCGTTTTCCTCACCGCTTCAGCAAGTATAGGTTTCAGCCTTTCGCCAAAAATGCGAATACTGCGCGTTCCACGGTTTTTGTAAGAGCCGTCATCATTTTTTTCAATAGGCAGCCCTAACGCTTCCACCTCCTTTACCACTTCATTAAATCTTTCCGCCATGGTAAGGACTAAATCTTTTCGTATAATCCCTTCAAACTCTCTCGCCACAAAATCAACATATGATGCAGGGGTTTGTCCCGGATGAATATATGCATTAATGGCATTAAGCCCCATTGCCAAACAACCGCTGCGTTCAATATGCGCCTTTTCCATGATAACAACTTTGCAGCGGGAAGATTTTTTATAAATTTGCATTGCTGCAAAGCAGCCGGCCGCACCTCCGCCGATAATTAATATGTCTGCATCAATATTCTTAATATCCATTATGGTAACACTTCTGGAGAAAACATTTTTAGAAAAACATCAACACAATCAGAATGAAGCTGGAAAATTAATCTGCTATGGATATTTTAATCTACTTTATGAGTGGTAATTTCGATTGTTTTTACACAAAAACCTTGAAGAAAAGCAAGATTCCAGAGTTCATCTTTTCAAAAAATAACGAAGTGCCAATGGTACTTATATTTTATTAATATGTCAAATTGAAAACGCCATTCTTCATTTAAGTCGGCAATCGGCAATCGGCAATCGGCAATCGGCAATCGGCAAATTGCAGATTGAGGACTGAGGACTGAGGACTGAGGACTGCCGACTGTAGATTGTGGACTGGAAACCGGGGCTTGGTAAAATAAAAAATTGATAACGTTTCATGATATTTGTATAATGTACCCATGCCTATAACGAAAGAATTAGAGAATATACGAAAGTTTGAATCTGTCGGGTTTACTCACGATCAAGCGGAGGTTCTTACAGAGACCCTTGAACAATCGCATGTTAACGGACAGCAAAACCTGAAGGATTTTCTTAACATTAAATTTAATGAGATGGACGTCAAATTTAATGCGATGGATGTCAAATTCAATACACTTCGTAACGATGTGAATGCCATAATTAAAGATTTCCGTAGCGATGTGGACGTTAAGTTTAAAGACCTTCGTAACGAAATGGACTTCAGGTTTCTGGAAACCCGTAATGAGATTGTCAACCTTGAGTTTCGCATAAGGGCTTCGCACACAGATTTACTTATGAAGATATTTGCAATCGTAGCCGGTTGTACCACTATTGCCGTTGCTGTAGCCAAGTTATTTTAACCCCGCCAAAGGCGATATATTCC
>MHYI01000012.1:4257-5320 GCA_001828295.1 Planctomycetes bacterium RBG_16_41_13
AGCCACCTGCGTTTATTACATTGACATATCCCATTTTATCCAGAATCTTTTTCGCAATACCAGACCGCCCCCCGCTTTCGCAATAAAGGTAAATTTTTTCACTCTTGTTTTTTGTGACCGACTCAATTTCCCTTCCAATTTCTTTATAGGGAATGTTTATAGCATCCTCAATATGTCCCGACTTGTATTCCCTGGCAGTTCTTACGTCAATCCAGATTCCCTTCATATCATTCACTTGCCCTCCAATTACACAATTCATCATGACAATAAAAAAACATAAAATCATAGCTAATTTTTTCATATCAACTCCATTTCTAAAATAATTAAGTTATGATAGCTGATAGCTGATAGTAAAAAGAACGCACAACTACCACCCTTGGGCCGGTTTAATCGTCCACGATTGGACCGACTTGAGTATTTATCCATGTATTAAGGATTGCCTCTTCCTTAACTCGCGGGATCATTAGTATTATCTTTCCGGATTTTAAAATGAGGCGAAAGGGACGAATTAAATAGTATAGGCAGAGCCTCTTTGAGTACAAAGGTACTGAATACCTGTTTGAGAGAACTTTTGGATGTGGAAATATTTCTTTAAAGAGAATCTTTACCTTCGTTTGAAATGTATCCTCGATTTGTGCCTTGATAAAACTACCAGGAACGGCGGGAAGAGTATCTTCCCTGATAAGTATTCTTTTATTGATAAGCCGCACTAATTCTTTATCTAAATCCTCTGATCTAACGCTACTAAGGGCATTATGAAAAACATCATCGTGCTCCCCCATGATTTCCCTTACAACGGAAAGGGTAGTATACATAAGGCTATCTATTCCGTATTTTTCGGCTTCAGACTTAAACCTTACCCAATCAATATCATCTCTATAATATTTAAGGGTTTGAAAAATATCACACAACTGGATAAGTGCACCTTTGCTACTAAAACCTCCATTTTGATTTATAAACCGGTGTTTTAAAAAATGGAGGCAGAGGTGAATAATTAAATCCTCCGGACTGAGTATCTGTACTTTACTGCCAGAAAATTCTATCGTTTTAGCCTCTTCCCACC
>MHYI01000013.1:0-7664 GCA_001828295.1 Planctomycetes bacterium RBG_16_41_13
GATATGATTAGCTCCGTATTCGTCATTCCTTCTTTCCGTGTATTCCGTGTATTCAGTGGATATAAGCAACCACGGAACACATGGAATACACGGAAAAATCAAAGGCCATGGGTAATACATTTTTCAAAAAAATTAAAGTGTTACGATAATAATGTCTACACAAAAGAACTTACTGATACAACAGAGAGACTCATGCAATGCGTCTCTCTATTAACATCAATAACAGAATAAAGTCGCTGCCAAAGGCAGCCTGATTTAAAAGAGGGTAAAACGTTGTTCTAAAATACTCTCCCATAATTGCGGTATCAGGCGGAGATGCTTTTTTGCAATATTTGTGCATATGTCTTCCATGGATTCTTTGGTAAGGGAGGAATGTATCTTTATGTGAACAATTTGCGGTTCGGTAATAGGTTTTCCTATCTGGCTCACCAGGTAGCATTCTGCATTGTGAATATCCGGATTCTGTGTAAGTTCCCTGGATATTTCATGCGCGGCTATATTGTATAATTTTCCTGTATGGGTAACAGGGTTTTTTCCCGCAGTCGCCTCCATCGTCATAGGACGACAGGGGGTAATCAGGCCGTTTACCCTGTTTCCCCTTCCTACCTGTCCGTCGTCTCCGCACTCCGCGCTTGTACCCGTAACTGTCAGGTAGTAAATATCCCTCTCTGCATCATCTGCAGCGTTGATGACACTGGCGATTTTTTTTGAGGTATGTTTTTTAATAAATGCATCGATGTATTCGGCGAGAAGACGTTTCATTTTGAGGTATTCTTCTTTTGAGGAAATGAATCGGGCTACAAAGGCAATGGCAATAGTAAGATTTATTTGATCGTTTAATCTGATCCCCATAATTTTAATGTCTTCTCCGACCATGGGGTAATTGCGTTTTGTTTCTGCAGAATTGAGAAATTGTTCCGTGGAATACACAATGGATTCCAGTTCCGTCATTGGTGAAAACCCTACGCCAACCGAAGTATCGTTTGCTGAAAGCTGTGTACTATCATAGGTCGCCCGTAAATCTGCACTTCCTGTTCTTGTCTGCATATCAATGACAACATTCTTCTCCGGTTCCAGGAATCGCATACGATTCCTTAGCCACGCATAAATGGTTTCTTTTGCAATTTCTTCCAGTGGTATTTTGCTATTTCCGGCATATTCGGTGGCGCGGCCTGCTATAATTAATTTCATAGGAACGGTTACCCTGCCGCCTCCGAAGGAGACTTCAGAGCATCCGCCCGCCAGAAGACATTTATCGACATTATGGTGCAGGATTCTTCCAAAATGTTTCAAATAGTATTTTGAAAAGGCCTTGCTTAACTCTTCCGCGGCGCCGTCGCAAAGCGTGTCAGGATGTCCTATGCCCTTACGTTCCACAATCTCTACCGAAGATTTGCCGACGGGCGTTTCCCGTGTTTGTTCTATGATTATTTCCATTATGCGGGGATTACAAATTCATGTTCCGGGTGCTTGATTGTTAAAACGGGACATGGCGCCTTCCTCACCACTCTTTCAGCCGTGCTGCCCATAAGGGCATGGGAAATCCCTGTGCGCCCGTGTGTTGCAATGGTGATAAGATCGATGTTCTGTTTTTTGGCGACTTTTATAATTTCCACATATGGTGTGCCCCGAACGATGATATTATTTACCTCTATTTGTTCAAGAAACCTTTTTGGGATTAAGTGATGCATCTTCTTTTTTGCTTTTTCTTCCATATCTTCATATATCTTGAAAACGGGATACATTACCCCGCCTGCGCTGACGGATACATTCATTTTTGGAACGACATAGAGTATGTGCAGTTTTGCTTTAAAGAGCGTGGCAAGGGATAAGGCATACTGTAAAGCGTGCTTAGCACAGGGAGAAAAATCGGTTGGGAAGAGAATATTTTTGACAATAATCATGCTATCGGCCCCTCAGTATAAAGTTATTGGTAATAGTTCGCGTTGTACCTGGAACAACCCCCTAAAATCCGCTTTATTTAAAAATTCCTCCCCGGAAAATGGGACAAGGGGGATGATTCGTTAAATCATTTTCAACAATTGTAGAGACGCACGGACGTGCGTCTCTACATATATTTCAAACCGGAGGAACCCGCCGGGAGTCGTGTAATGTTTACGCTGAATAGTTACAAAAATCTTTTCTTAAATCCGCACATCCTTTTGGCAGTGGATGTCTGCGACGTTCGTCATTGCCTTGCAATCAACGCGTCCATGCAACCCGCATGAATTTTGCATTTTCATGTTTTTTATAATCGACTTCTCCATTGTAAGCCTTGTGCAGAATCGTGCCGATACGTTGTGCGAGTTTTGCTGAGGTAGTAAAGATTTCAATTTCCCCGGCTTTTTCATCAATTTTCATGATTCTTTTTAGAGGATTAAAATTCTTCGACCGTTCATCCTCGTTTTTAATGAGGTTCAGAATTTCCTGTTTGTGTTGTTGCAAAAATTCTCCCTTCAAAGTAACAATACCGCTGGGCACGTTTTCCTTTGTTTTTTTACATGCAGGGCATTCTACCCAGTTAATATCCTTCAGGGATTTTTTTTGTTCATAAAGCTTGGCGTCCAGAAACCATTTTTTGTTGTGATAAATCGCATTGCAATCTTTACATATAGAGTAATCAACGAGCCCTTTCTTGGGCAAATACGGGTCGTTTTCTGCATGTATTTTATCACGGGCAAAGTTGCCTACATCTTTTGGTATTTTCATACGAGGTATTCCTCCTTTCGCGCATCTGAAAAAACGTCGTGCAGATTTCCTTTTGTCAGAAAGCGCAAAAAAACAAAGGTCTTGTTTGAGCGTATACTCCTGTCATGGTTTTATCATGCCAAAGAGTTATTGAAAGCCGGGATAGTTATGCAATAACCGTCGTCCGGCACTTAATTCACTTTTATCGGAATCTCTTTCGATTCTTCTTTTTCCTGCTTTGGCAACGTTATTTCCAGAATGCCATTTCTGTATTCCGCCTTTGCCTGTTCATATTTAACGGGGGTGGGCAGTAAAACAGTTCTCACAAAATTTCCGTATCTCCTTTCTATAAAATGATAGTTTTTCCCCTTTTCTTCCTTCTCTCCTTTCTTTTCGCCTCTTATGGTAAGCGCATCGTTTTTAACGGATATGTGGATCTCCTTTGGGTCAACACCGGGTATTTCTGCCTTAACAACAACGTTTTCCCCTGTCTCGGATATGTCAAGAGGGGGCATCCA
Source organism: Planctomycetes bacterium RBG_16_41_13 (assembly GCA_001828295.1). The sequence continues at coordinate 3,207 of MHYI01000013.1, forward strand.
TTCCCGGAAAACATTTTCGCCGACACCTCCAAAGGTATCGAAAAGTTTGTTCATTTCTTTTTTGAATGTGTCCATCATTGGCAGATAAGGCCACTTCATCATTTCAGAGGACATGTTCGCGTCTCCTTCTCTAAAAATGTATGGGATAATAAAAATAGTTGCTGCTATTACTGGTAAATGCAATAGTTTATATCGGGGAATATATTATTTTTATGTTCTATTTCACAAAGCCATTTTTCATCAATAGTATTTGCCCGGATATCATTATAAAGTTTATTGAATTGAAAGAGGTGTTCTTTTGTTCGTTTTACGGCGTATTCTACCATGGTTCCGGCCTTCATGATAAACGCCCAGTCACTGCTTTGCGCCAATAATAGTTCTCGTGCGGCCTGGTTCAATGCCCGCTGTTGTATGGAATATTTATCGGTGTGGGGGTATGTTCTTGCCAGCGCAACCATACGATCTGCCGCTATGTGAAGATGGCGGTAAATCCAGTCATTTTTATCATTCAGCCAGTATTCGCTGTAACCTTTATATCCCCAACTGGAGGCGGATGGGACGGCGCATTGATTTTCCGGATATTTGTCAAGATATTCCAACGGGGTAATCAGCGAAATCGTCTGCTGGTCAAACGCAATCTTTCTGAAAAGGAAATCAATCCAGAGCGGGCCTTCAAACCACCAGTGACCAAAGAGTTCAGCGTCGTACGGGGCAATGATAATCGGTGTTCTCTCCATCAGGGAATCCAGATATTCTGTTTGTTTTTCCCGGTTAAACATAAAATTCCCGGCGTGTTCCGCAGCCTTGTTCCGCGCCATTTCTATTGAATAAGGCTCTTTGTGATTTGTTTTTCCGGTAATGCGGTAATATTTTATCCCTACATTCGAACGTTTTCCATCGCCATGGAGATACGGCTTTACATACTCATAATCAAGGTCAAAGCCGATATCCCTGTAAAATTCACGATAATAAAAGTCGCCGGGATATCCTTCCCTGGAACTCCAGACCTGCTTGGAAGATTCGAGGTCTCTTCCGAAAACAGCAACTCCTGACGGGCATACTACGGGGGCATAGATACCGTATTTTGGCCGTGGCGAGGCAAAGAGGAGTCCGTGTGCCTCGGCTATGAAAAACCTGATTCCTTCTTCTTTAAGAAGCTGGTCAATGCCGGGTTCGTAAGCACATTCGGGAAGCCATATTCCACGCGGTTTTCTGCCAAAATGTTTTTCATAATGATTCACGGCAACGTGAATCTGCGCCCGCATCGCATTTACATTATTATTCATAAGAGGAAGGATGCTATGCGTTGCGCAGGAGGTGATAATTTCTATTTTTCCGGCATCCTGGAATTTTTTAAACGCAGTAATAATGTTTCTCTGGTATTTTTCCGCAAACACATATCTTGCATCGTGGAAATGATTATAGTACATCTTTGCAATTTGATTAAATTCGGATTGATTATTTGTCCGTTCAATCTCTTTTTCCGCAAGTTCGAGTCGTTTTTCTATGTACCGGAGGCAACGCTGCTGCAGAAGTCCATCGGTAAGCATTGAAATAAGGGGGGGGGTCAGAGACATTGTAATGCGAAAATCAATGTGTTCATTTATAAGGTTATCGAACACATTAATCAGCGGGATATATGTTTCGGTCACTGCCTCAAAGAGCCAATCTTCTTCAAGGTATGCATCAAATTCCGGATGGCGGACATAGGGCAAATGGGCGTGTAATATTAAGGATAGATAGCCTTTTTTCATATATCTTTTTCAGAGTGAGCACTAATCAGCAAGTTTCACTGGATGATAAAATGTGTGAAAACAATCTTTGCCATTTCGCAGAGGCGCTTTCAGGTACAGGTACATGTGAAGCCGCATCAATGTCCATAGAAGCATACACTTTTTCATAAAGCGCTTCAATTTCCACCCGCTGCTCTTCTGTTATATCAGAGGGGCACATGCCTGGTGTTGTTATGGTATTTGACCTTGTCAGCATATGGAAGGTTCCGTCTGAGGTTAAAAAGCCTATGTCTGCGCAAAATGACCTGTTTGGTTCCTCTAAATGAATATACCAGTCTTTGGCTCCCTGCACTAAGACACTATCAAAATACTTATTGGCATTATTGCCGTCAAAAAGAATGTTTGCCACATCATACACTCTCAGGACGAGGCTTGCGTCATACGCCAACGTAGAAAGGTTTTTCAGGAAGTTGTCTATTTTGGCCTGCTGTATTTCCCAATAGCAGAACAGGCATAATGGGTCTCTCTGCATGAGTACGATTTGATTTTCCCCGTAGCTATCCGGAAGATCGGGAATTGCGGATGGGGGAGAGACCGCCCTTTCTTTTTCCGGAGGCTCTTTCGTCTCTGTTTCAGTTATGCCAGGCCATTCATCTTCCCCTGTAACCCCCCATTCCACCACCGCTTCTTTTTTCTCTTGGGGTATTTCTTCATAACCAAAAAAACGAATCCAAAGTATTTTTAAAACGTATTTTATTTTTTCCCACAAGATTTCAATCAGCGCCTTAAAAATCTCCAGGATTAAGAGGAAGATTTCTTTCATTACGTCTTTGTCCATAGTTTAAAAAAAGTATACATTTTGAAAATGCATCCGCAGGTAAGCATATTCATAAGTAGTTGTATAATGGCATTTTACAGTCAGACATTGAAATTGATTATACTGCAAACAACAAGGAATAGTCAATGAAATTCATTGGCGCAGTTATAATGTTATATTCAAAATGCTTGCTGTTTTTGCAATGATCACATCGGGATTAAAGGGTTTTGTCATATAAATATCTGCGCCCGAATCATCCCCCATTTTTTTGTCATATTCCTGCCCTTTTGCAGTAAGCAAAATGATATAGACGCCCTTCAGTGTGGGGTCGTTTTTTACCGCATTACATACATCATAACCATTCATTTCCGGCATCATTACGTCAAGATAGACAATATCGGGCGTCTCTTTTTTTATTAATTCCAACGCTTGTTTGCCATTGCCGGCAGTGATAATTTTCACTCCTTTCTCTTCAAAGTCTTCAAGTGTTTGTTCCAGCAACAGTCTTATATGTGGCTCATCATCTACAATTAATACCTTCGGCATACGACTCCCCCTTTGTTATCTAATAAATTACGTTAAAGATATCTATTGGTTTTTCTTTGCCTTTTACGGTGATTTTGCCAAATTTTTCAAATTCAAATATGTTTTTGGTTGCATGATATACCTTATGCTCCACCAGTATTTGTCCGCCTTTTGCAAGGGATTGCAGCCTGTCTGCGATATTTACTTCATCACCTATTGCCGTATAGTCCATATGCCGGGGAGAGCCTATATTGCCAACCACCACTTCTCCTGCAGTTATGCCTATTCCGGTAGTAAAATTATCCCGTATCCAACTGCTGCCGGTTTTTTTAATGCACTGCTGCATTTTAATAGCAGATTTAATTGCCTGTGTTTCATTATTATCGCAATGAAAAGGAGCGCCGAAGAAGGCAACAATCATGTCGCCTACAAATTTGTTTACAGTGCCTTGATGTTCAAAGATTATTTCCACCATATTAGAAAAATACTCATTGAGATATGTTACAATTTTTTCAGGCGCAAGCTTCTCGCATACGGCGGAAAAATTTCTAATATCAGAAAACAAAATGGATATTTTCTTTTTTGAGGGGTTTAGTGCATTTCCCCCAAAATCTTCCAGAATGGCGCTTACAATCTGGGGTGAAACATAACGTTGTAAATGCGCCTTAATATTTTCCGTCTTCATTCTGTTTTCATATAAAATGGCATTCTCAATGGAAGACGCCGCCTGGGACGCAAAAATACTGAGCAGCTTCAGGTCTCTGGCGCTATAAGGGTAAGGGGAGCGGCTGCTGAGGTTCATTACGCCTAAAATCCTGTCCTTAAGCCTGAGAGGGGTGCATAGTAAGGAAGAAACAGCATTATATCCCTTCACAAATCTCGGGTCAGAAGCAACGTCATTCACTATCTCTGCGACGCCGGTAACGGCCACATTCCCGGCAATGCCTTCGCCTGATTGCAATATGGTCTTTGGGATATATTCCTCGCCGTACGCCGACAGTATTTCAAGGGTATTATTGTTGTTTAACAGCATCAGGGAAGCGTTTGTTCCGTTTATTAACTGCCTTGCCTCGTCAATAATCAACTGCGCAACGTCTTTAACTTCCGTGCATGCGGCTATTTTATCTGCGATGTCGTAAAGTAGGTTTATTTCCCTGTATTTGTCAAGCATATCAGTGGCAAGGGATTTTTTTTCAAACTCTTTATTTGCCAGATATGAAAGCAGTTCTGAAAATACGTGGGCCGGTGGGTCTCCTTTTACCCAGCCGATGGCAATGTCGTTGAGCTTTACAGGATAGATGTTGTTTGTACTTATGACGTTATTATGGGTTTGTACGTTTGCGTCTGGTTGATCACCAAAGTAGGCAATAGTTTTTCCTTCTT
>MHYI01000013.1:7882-7992 GCA_001828295.1 Planctomycetes bacterium RBG_16_41_13
CCCCGCACCTGAGATGGCGAAACCCACCATTGTTGTCCCAAAAGACCGGAACCAGTAAGACTGACAACCGCCAGTGTAGCCACCTGTTTGCACAACAGGGCGTGAAACAT
>MHYI01000013.1:8019-8161 GCA_001828295.1 Planctomycetes bacterium RBG_16_41_13
AAAGGAAAGGATTGCAGTGACTGGAAACGAATCATGAACCCATTTTCGAGGAACTCAACATCGGTTTCGAAACCGATGTTGAGTTTGTAGTTACTGAATAAAAGCGCCAGGGATTATTCCCAATTTTTTGTAATCGTTCATG
>MHYI01000014.1:0-1339 GCA_001828295.1 Planctomycetes bacterium RBG_16_41_13
TGGGAGGGGTTAGGGGTGGGTTTGTTCATTGCTTAACTAAAAATATTGAAATTCCTACACATAAAATGTGGCTCATTGGTAAAGAGAAACCGTATAAATATTTTTAATGGCAAGCTGTTTTTTGCCGCTAATTCCGGAACAGATACTCTCATTTAAAAAAAATGGATGAAATAAACGCGCCGAATTCACTGCCTGTTTTTGCAAAAAATACGCCGCAAACAATACTAAAACCACGGATAGAACAGTATTGGCTGCTGTTTTTTATCTCCGTGCTTTCTTTTTTTTTAAGCCTCCGGTGGCACGGAATCCACTCTTCCTTTGGATTTTGTCTGTTGTCATTTGGCAGTATTCTTTTTTGTTATGCAGTGCTCACCATTTGCATTTCAAAATATTATGTTGCCCAAAACGGTTTATTCCTCAGACAAGGGCCTTTTTCAATCCGTCTTAAAAAAATAGACTATAACGACATTAACAAAATACTCATACACCAGGGCGCTATTCAAAAACGCCTCCGGGTCGGCACTCTCAAAATTTTCACAAATACCCTTACCTATACGCTGAAAGGCATTAAAAATCCCCACCAAATACGGGAACTTATTACCCGGGAAAGGGTTTCCTATAATGAAAGGCGCTCTTTGATGAAAAACATCCTTTCGTAGTAACACTTTAGTTTTTTTAAAAAATACCGTGAAAAGCTCTGTGAGGAGCGATATCTTTGTAGCCGATGCCAATGCAACCAGAAGGGTTAGCCGCAAAAAGGCACAAAAGACACAAAAAGAGGGAGAATTTTCTGTGCCCTTTTGTGCCTTTTTGCGGCTAACCCTTCTGCGTTTTTCATTTCCCCTTCCCAAACAGCATCACCCGCACCGTTTTTAACAATACGATAGTGTCCAGCAGGAAGGACATATTCTTTATGTAGTACAGATCGTACTGTAGTTTTTCTTCTGTTTGTTCAATGGTGGATGCATAGGGATATTTCACCTGTGCCCATCCGCTTAATCCTGGTTTCACGGCAAGCCGCTGGGAATAAAACGGTATGTTCTTTTCAAATTCTTTTATGAATATTTCCCTTTCCGGACGCGGGCCAACCAGACTCATATCACCCTTAATTACATTCAATAATTGCGGCACCTCGTCCAGTCGCCATTTTCTCAGAAGCCTTCCCACCTTTGTAATCCTGTGATCATTGTCCGCAGCATAAACAGCCCCTGTCTGTGATTCTGCATCGGCTATCATCGTCCGGAATTTAATAATGGTAAACCTCCCGGCGTCTTTTCCCATCCGCTCCTGCGTATAAAAAATACTTCCCCCCGAAGTAGTTTTTATCAAAACGGCAGTT
>MHYI01000014.1:1349-3118 GCA_001828295.1 Planctomycetes bacterium RBG_16_41_13
CAGGCATTAACATGATGAATAATAGTAAGGAAATAATGGCCTCTAAAACAGGTTTAATAAATTTTCCGTATAATTTTGGCTTGCTGATAACGACATGCAGCATCCACATGTCATTAATATGTTTAAACGGTATTTTGCCGGTCAGTTGTTCATATATTGTTGGCATATCAATTACGTCCACGCCGTTCCACGAGCAATGGATCAACGTTTTAATCAAATCCGCATGTTTTTCATGTGTTATGGCAGAGATAACAGTATTGATATGCTGTTGCCGGATGACCTTGTTTATAACAGACCGGTCTCCCAAAACGGGTACCCCGCATATTTGCGTGTTTAACTTCTCCGGAGCATCGTCAATAAACCCCGCCACTTTTATTCCCGCTTTTTTTGCCTTGTGAATCTCACCCAAAATTGTGCTTCCCGCCCAGCCGGCGCCTATAATAAGCGCCCTCCTGTTAAAAAGCGGCTGCTCTATTATATAACTGTAGAGCATTCTCCAGCCCGTTATAAAGATAATAATGAGCGCTCCGTTTATGAAGAAAACGCCCCTTCCTATCTTCAATGACCCGTTTATGTAAAATATAAACGTCGTTATAACAAAGGCTACTGCCGTTGCGAAAATGATAGAGAGGACAATGCCGATAGATTTATAGTCCTTACGGGTATCGTAGAGATCCGCAAAGGAGAATATTGTTATAAGAACAATGCCGTAAACCGCAAACGACAGTGGATTTCCTTTTACGTAACTTAGCCCGCCGTTAACGCCCAGGCGAACGATTGCAGATAACACTATTGCAAGGTTTACGATGCAGATATCTCCCAGCACCAGCGCTATTTTTCTCCGGGAAACCGGATAATGAATTTTCATTGTTCTCTCTCTTTATCTTATCCAGCCGAGAAATTTTTCAATATCGCTCAAAAAAATCTTCGGATTGCGCACATAGACCGAGCTTCTTGCCTTTGCCCTTTCAAATATGCGGGCGATATTTTTGTTATAATCATGAAACGTTTTTTTTACTTCCCTTTCAAGGGCAGTGAATTCTTCCTCATCCATCGTATCGCTTCTTTTTTTCACATCCTTTAGATAATAGTCGCTGGGTATCCGCAGAAAATATTCTTCATACGCCATATCCCTTTTCACCAACCCCCTTTCAACGCCGATATCGAACAATTTTGTGCCGGGAAAAGGTTCATATACACCCACCGACGCAAAACTTGGTTTGATTTCATACAGCAGTTTTACGGTCTCTTTTACATCTTCCTTTGTCTCCGTAGGCACACCCATCATGAAATATGCCGTCCAATGTATCCCCGCCTTCCGGAAAAGTTTTGCGGATTCCTTTACCTGCTCCAATGGCACGCCTTTGTCCATAATCTTCAGGATTCTTTCACTGCCGGACTCAACGCCCACCTTAATACTGTTGCACCCTGCTTTTTTCATCGTTTTAAGGAGGGGAAGGTCTACCAAATCAGCCCTTGTGTTGCAGTCCCATTTTACCTTCAGCCCCAGTTTTAATAATGCATCACAAAACTCCGCTACCCTTTTTTTGCTAACCGTAAAAGAGTCGTCTTTGAAGGTAAACTGGTGCGTGCCATATCTTTCGTTAACGTATTTTATTTCTTCAATGATATTTGGTATTGAACGATACCTTACCTTCCTTGTCCAGATTTGTGTGGCGCAATAAGAGCAGCTAAACGGACAGCCCCTGCTCCCCATTATCAGCCCCATGTCCTCAGATGTGTAGGTATCTGCCCCCAACAAAGATTCC
>MHYI01000014.1:3211-5159 GCA_001828295.1 Planctomycetes bacterium RBG_16_41_13
TTTTCAAATCCCCCCTCTTTTTTCTCCAGCAAATGTGCCAGTTCCGGAAAAGCGCCTTCGCCTTCCCCGCTGATAACAAAGTCAACATCTCCGGAAATCGTTAATACCTCCTCCGGTTTTAATGTTGCGTGGGGGCCTCCAAAAACCACATTGCATTTTTTATCGTATTTTTTCACCAATGACGCTACGGTAAAAGCAGATGCCGCTTTGGGGGTCATTACGGTAATTCCTACAAGGTCTGGCTGGCAGGTTTTCAGTGTTTCCGATAGTTCTTTTATGATGTGATTTTCCGGATTTCCCAGCTCTTTTAAATAAGCGGCATACATCTCCGGCAATCTCGTATAGTCCATTCCTTTGGAGTCTTTATTGCAGTCGGCGTCATAAATCGTCACATTGTGCCCTGCTTTTTTCAGGGTGGACGCCAGATAGCTCAAACCCAGGGGGAAATACCGGTTGTAATATTGGAAGAACCGGTAAAACGGGGGGTCTATCAAAAGGATATTCATTTCTGCAGCCCCCTGTCCAGGCTTCTGTACTGTGTCGCTTCAGAAATATGTTCCTCTTTTATTGCATCGCTCTCGTCCAGATCTGCAATGGTGCGGGCAACCTTTAGTATTTTGCTGTGTCCGCGGGCGGAGATGCCCAGTGCTACCATTGCCTGATGCAGCAGCGATTCTGCCTGCTTGTCCAGCACACAATACTTCTTTAGCTGTTTTGAAGTCATATGTGCATTTACCTTTATTTTCTGTCCATGAAAGCGTTCTTTCTGTATCTCTCTTGCACGAACGGTCTTTTCTCTTAATGATTCAGAGGAATGTCCTTCTGCGTCCGACAAAAGCTCCCTGTAGCTTACCGCCGGTATCTCCAGATGGATATCAATCCTGTCCATAAGAGGCCCGGATACCTTGGAAGAGTATTTTTGTATCTGATACGAAGTGCAGCGGCATTCCCTTTTCCTGTCGGTATAATATCCGCACGGGCAGGGGTTCATTGCGCACACCAGCATAAAACTGGCAGGGTACGTCACCGAATTCATTGCCCGCGATATGGTAACATCACCCGTCTCCAGCGGCTGACGAAGCACTTCCAGCGTTTTTCTGTCAAACTCAGGAAGTTCGTCCATGAATAATACCCCGTTATGTGAAAGGCTGATTTCTCCCGCCCTTGGGGCAGACCCGCCGCCAATCAATCCTGCAGTGCTGATGGTATGGTGGGGCGCCCTGAACGGCCTTACTGCAATTAAAGACTGCTTTGCATCCAGAAGTCCCAGTACGCTGTATATTTTTGTGGTTTCCAGAGCCTCCTCAAGGGTAAGCGGTGGCATGATCGTAGGGATACGCTGCACAAGCATTGTTTTCCCTGCCCCCGGAGGCCCAACCAGCAGTACATTATGATTACCCGCCACCGCGACGGTTAACGCCCGCTTTGCATGCTCCTGACCCTTTATCTCCGCAAAATCAACATCATATCCCGTATGATTGCCGAACATCTTGTCGGGGTCGATCCTGAATTTTTCAGGGACGATTGCCTTTGACAGTATTCCCACCGTTTGCCCGAACGTTTCAACCGGCAGAATGTCGATCCCTTCCACTACCGCGGCCTCAGGCGCATTCACGGAAGGGAGGATTAGCTTTCTTATTCCCAGTTCACGGCATTTCAAGGCCATCGGCAGGCAGCCTTTTACCGGACGTACCTTTCCATCCAATGATAATTCACCCACAATGGCATATTCGTGCAGATCAGATATTTCTAACTGGCCTGTAGCGGCAAGAATCCCCACCGCAATCGGCAGTTCAAAAACAGGCCCTTCCTTTTTTCTGTCGGCAGGCGCAAGGTTTATTATGACATTACTGGGGAATCGGTAACCGCTGTTATTCAGCGCAGCCTTCACCCTGTCCCGGCTCTCCTTTACCGCAGTATCCGGCAGCCCCACAATAATCGTAGAAGG
>MHYI01000015.1:0-1987 GCA_001828295.1 Planctomycetes bacterium RBG_16_41_13
AGCGGCAACCGTCATGGAAAAAAATACAAACATCTGCCCTTCCATAGAGTGCAGATAATGGGCAAATGCCACAAACGACAGATTTACCGCATTCAGCATAAGCTCTATGCACATAAAGATTATGATTGCGTTTCTCCTGATAAGTACTCCGACAACCCCGATGGAAAACAATATAGCGCTCAAAATTAAATAATGAGTCAGCGTAATCATATCACTGTTTCCTTTTCGCTAATATAATAGCCCCAATAACGGCTACAAATAATAAAACAGAAGTCATTTCAAACGGCAAAAGGTAATCGGTGAATAATAGTTTGCCCACTAATTGTGTATGCCCTATGCTTTCGACCTTTGCGGATGTATACTCCCCTTCTTTACCCTGGAATAATTTTGATTTAATAGTCAACCCCATAATGATAAGCAATACGAAACCCATAACCATTGCCGGTATTCGCTGAAAAGGCAGGCCATCTTTCTGCTTTTGGTCATTGTTCGTCATTAATAACATGATGACAAAGAGGAAGAGTACCATAATTGCCCCTGTATATACAATTATCTGCACTGCGGCAATAAACTGCGCCTCAAGCAATACATACAGCACCGCTATATTCAGGAAGGAAAAAACCAGATATAAAGCGCAGTATATAGGGTTTTTCTCAAATATAAGATAGAGCGCCGCAACGACAGAAGTCGCCGCCATTACATAAAATAAATATGTTTCCATTATAGTTTAATTACCATGCTATGATTTTCTTTTTCTCGCAGATTCCAGTAATTTTTCTTTATCTAAAACGCCGCTATTCTTGTCCGTGGCAAGCTCAAAAACGTCCCCGAGAAGAATAGCCCTTACAGGACATGCCTCCTCGCAAAAACCGCAAAATATACACCGGAAAGAATCCAGTTCATACATCGACGGATACCTTCTGAACTGTTCATCCTCTGCTCCTTCTATGGAAATGCACCGGGAAGGGCATACTTTGGCGCACAGTCCGCACGCAACACATTTTTCGCGCCCATCTTCCCCGATTTGCAGTTCCGGCAATCCCCTGAATCTTTTGGCAAGCCTTGGCCTCGCATCAGGATAGCTCTCGGTGACACACGTAAACGGATTCAAAAACCGTTTTAACGTAAGCAATAGACCTTTCACTAACGGTAAAATCATAGTCCTCGTATAACCATGATAAGTCCTGTTACTAAAATATTAAACAATGAAAGCGGCAGCAGAAATTTCCAGCCAAAATGCATCAACTGGTCATAACGCAGCCTTGGGAATGTTGCCCTCATCCAGATAAAACCAAAAAGGCAGAAGGACAATTTCAGCATAAACCAAACAACCCCCGGCAAAAACGGCCCATGCCAGCCGCCGAGAAAAAATGTTACTGCAATGGCAGACACGGTTATCATATTTGCGTATTCCGCCATGAAGAACATGGAAAACTTCATACTGCTGTATTCCGTATGGTAACCTGCCACAAGCTCTGTCTCCGCCTCCGGAATATCAAACGGGCACCGGTTTACCTCTGCTATAGCGCTTATCGAATAGATGAGAAAACCTAACGGCTGCCAAACAAGATTCCACATTTTTGATTGGGCATTCACAATATCCACCATACTCAACGATCCGGTCATCATGATAACCCCAATGAGAGAAAGGCCAATAGTTAGCTCGTAACTTATCATCTGGGCGGAGGAACGTATCCCCCCTAACAACGAATATTTATTATTCGATGACCAGCCTGCCATAACAATGCCATAAATACCCATTGAAGAAACTGCAAGAATATAAAGGATTCCCACATTAATATCGGTAATAACCATATCTATATGGTAGCCAAAGATATTGATTGTGCCTCCAAAGGGAATGACGGCAAACGTACACAGAGCGGGGATTAAAGTCATTACCGGCGCCAGCACAAAAAGTATTTTTTCTGCTTTTGCGGGAATAATATCTTCTTTAAACAAAAGCTTTATGCCATCAGCAATGGGCTGC